>CAZLPE010000013.1:0-47804 GCA_964561325.1 uncultured Flavipsychrobacter sp. | reverse complement strand
GCGGTTCTTAGTCGGAAGACTATGAACATCTGATTGATTTTATGCTACGCAACTCAGATTAGAACTTTCTAAAAAGTTCTAATCTTGGCTATGTGTGGGTGCAATGCTCCATACCCTAAGTTACACATAATATATTAATCAAAGTTTTTTTATGCAAATGCACTCCGTGGTATCGGCTTTTGTGCATTTGCTACCGCCCTGCAAGGGCAAACCCCCATAGGGATGGGCATCGCCCATCGGCATAAAAACGGCATCGCCCATCCACTACATACAGGCTACCGCCGGCTAAACCCTGTTTGTTGCCAACTTGCTCACGTTTTATAAATATCTTTGCGGCGGCTATGGTGTACATCACTCCTCGCTACACCATTTTACGCTCAGTACTCACTGAACTATGCATCAACCGTCGGAATATTACGCGCAACAAAAAGAACGTTTTTCGCAATTACTCGCAAAAGCAAATAAGGATATTGGTTTGTTATCGAGGCTGCGGATGTGGGTGGCGCTTGCCGGACTGGCGACAATGGTATGGGCGTTCAGGGGAGGCAATGCCTGGCAATGGTGGATAGTAGCCGCGGCAACTGCCGGTTTTCTGGCGCTGGTAAAAATGCATACGCAAAAGGAACAGGCGCGCAAAGCAATACAAGTTAATTTGTTTATTGTAGATCTGGAGCTAAAGGCCCTGGCAGGCGATATAAGCGGCCTGCCCGATGGCGCTGCTTATACTAATATTGCACACCCCTATACCTACGACCTCGATATTTTTGGCAAAGGGTCTGTTTATCAGTCGCTTGGTCGCTGCGTAACCCTTGGCGGCGCACAACTGCTCCGCGACCGGCTTTCGGCATTGGTTATGGATAAACCAACCATCGAGCGGCGTCAGGAAGTAATAGCGGAACTGAGCCGGCAACCCGACCTCTTACAAGCGTTCAGGGCTGCGGGTATGGCTACACCGGAAGGGCCCAAAGATCAAGAGCGGCTGACGCAATGGCTGGAAAGCGACGATCATTTTATCAATAACTTGCTTGTGCGCGGCGCCGCCATAGTTATGCCCACCTTATCGGTTGCGTGCATTATCTACTCAGTTATATTAGGTAGCATTTACGAGGGGGCCTCGCTGGTAGTAGCCGCCAACTGGATTTTGCTGGGCATTTACAGCAAAAAAATCAAGGTCGCGGCACAACAAATGGGGCATAGCGCGCCGCTGGTAGACAAATATGAGCGGTTGCTACGCGAGATGGCCGGCGGAGTTTTTCAACATCCGCTATTGGCAGAGACCGCAGCCGAGGCCAAAAGCTCTATGAGCGCAATCTTTGAGCTGAAAAAACTCACTCACCTGTTCGAGAGCCGCAGCAATGGCATGACAGGGCCGCTGATGAATTCTCTGTTCCTGTTTGATTTCTACTGCCTGCTGAAAATGGAGCGTTGGCGCAACAAACACAGCCAATTACTAAAACAAGCCATTGCCTCTGTGGTAGAAACGGATGTTTATGTGAGCTGTGCGGTATATGCTTACAACCATCCCAATAGTATATACCCGGTTATTAAAACAGATACCCACGAGATAAAGGCAATAAACCTAAGGCATCCGCTGCTGATGCCCGGTACGGCTATTGGCAACGACTGCAGCCTGGGTAAGGCAGAACAGTTTTACTTGCTCACCGGCGCCAACATGACGGGCAAGAGTACTTTTATACGTACCATAGGCGTGTGCAATGTGCTGTGCAATATAGGAGCGCCGCTCCCTGCCGCGCAGTTAGAGATGCCGTTGCTGAACTTGTACACCTCTATGCGCATCACCGATTCGGTGCAAGACGATATCTCGTACTTCAGGGCCGAGCTGAACCGTATAAAAATGATCATGGATACGGTGCGCACCAGCGCACAACCCTACCTCGTGTTGCTGGACGAACCATTGCGCGGCACCAACAGCACAGACAAACAGCAGGGCACGCGGTCTATAGTAGAAACGCTGCTCACCTGCCACGCTATTGGCATAGTGGCAACCCACGACACCGGACTGTGCGATATGGAAGCGCAGTACCGCGGCCAGGTAAGCAACTACCATTTCGAGAGCGCCGTTACACCCGCTGGTCTTACGTTCGATTTTAAGCTAAAATCAGGAGGCTCAACATCCAACAACGCTACCATATTGATGCGGCAGATGGGCATAATTAACTAATTGCGGTATAGCGTTGCAGCGGCTTACCACAGGGCGCCCCTATTGCGCCTCGCTGAGGTTATGGCTGTGTAATACCGATTTCTTTGTGGGCGCCCATCCCTGCGGTATTATTACGCCGTCTGTATGTAGCATTAGTACTAATAAAAATATTTACCTTGCATCTCCATAGCTTAGTAGTTGCTACTCGCTATGGTATTGTGCTTAAATAGGGCTGATTATGAAAAAACTATTGTCTACGCTGTTGTTACTCCCCGTATTACTGGGCGTTGCGCGAGCTCAGTTTACCGCCGATCTGGCCGGCTATCCGCTCATCACTACAGGCTGGAACATAGGCGGCTATGGCGCCGTGGTAGATAGCTCCGTAAAACTCACCGATCCGCGCACTACACAAAACGGCTATGTTTATTACGACTCGGTAGTCAACCTCACCGCCTGTGCTCAGTTCAACGTTAAGTTCGACTTTAAAATAGAACAATACCTCACCACTACCATTGCCGATGGCATTGCTTTCTGGTATATAGCCAATCCGCCCAGCGGCTTTATCACCGGCGGCGGCATAGGCTTGCCCAGCTTTCCGCAGGGCCTTATACTGATACTGGACACTTACGATAACAATGGCGACGGCAACAATCCATCTGAAACGTTGTTGTTTTATCCCGGCACTGTGGCCGGTTATGTAGAGGGGTCGCCCACCGGCGTGCTGGCTCCCGTGGTGCCGCGCCAAACGTTTATTACCGACGGCGCATGGCATCATGTAGAGCTCGACTACAATGCCGGCAACATACGAGTATTTTTCAACTACAGCCCAATTCCGTCTATTACTGGCTTTTACGCTATTACTACGCCCGGCTATTTTGGCTTTAGCTCCAGCACCGGCGCCGCCTACAGCACGCAAAGCGTGAAAAATATACACATCACCGCTACCGGTATCTCAGCGCCCCCAAGGGTAGTGTCGCCGGTTACTTATTGCCAGTTCGATGCGGCAGATACGCTTTATGCCACCGGCACAGGCGGCGCCATACATTGGTTCACAACCGACACCGCTACCGTAAGCTGGCTACCCGGCAGTCCTCGCCCGGCCACAACAGTACCCGGCACTTACACCTACTATGTGCGTCAGGGTGTAGGCCCCTGTATTTCATCGCCCGATTCTATCAAGGTTATCGTCAATCCGCAACCGCCGCGCCCTGTCATTTCCGGTCGCACATTCTATTGTCAGGATACCGCGTTTGTACCGTTTACTGTAGCTGCAACCGGTACTGTATTGTGGTACACTACGGGCACAGGCGGCACGGGCACAACCACTCCGCCGGTGGTCAACACTACCCTACCGGGAGTGTACACCTACTGGGCCAGCCAAACCGTGCTGGGCTGCGAGAGCCTCCGCGACTCTATAACAGTTACAGTGCATGCATCGCCGGCGCCGCCCGTTATCACCGGCACGGACACATACTGCCAGTTTTTTCCGTATGTAGCGCCTACGGCTACAGGTACAAACATACTTTGGTACACAGCCCCTACGGGCGGCGTAGGAACCATAGCTCCGCCTACCATCAATACCAACATACCCGGCACGTACACTATATACGCTACACAAAACGACCTGCTGTGCATTAGTCCCCGCGGACCATTTACCATTACCGTAAACCCCAAACCCACGCCGCCGGTAATATCGGCCGTACCATCCAACTATTGCCCTGGTCAGCCGTTTGTGCCATTTACCGTAGTATCGGGCACAGGTATATTGTGGTATACAGCGGCTACAGGCGGCACAGGCAGCAGCGTGGCGCCGGGTGTAAATACCACCGTGCCCGGCACATATACCGTATGGGCCAGCCAAACTGTATTGGGCTGCGAGAGCGACCGCGTACCCGTAACTGTTACCGTAGCCGACAACATAAAGGCCGACTTTAGCTATGCTATAAAATATGGCTGTAAGGCCGATACTGTGGTATTTACCAACAATTCTATTGCCACATCGTTTGCCTGGGATTTTGGCGACGGCTATGCATCTATACTTAAAGACCCAACCCATGTGTATGTGCTACAGGCTATAGACACTGTAAAACTAACAGTGAGCACGGCCGCCTGCACCGATACGCAGGTGCAGTATATAAATCTTGTGCATCCGCTGCGGGCGGCTTTTTCGGTTGATACCAATCTTATTTGTCAGGGGCAGGCCATAACCGTTACCGATTCTTCTACCGGCACAGGCTCGTCTATAGTTTGGAACTTCGACGACGGCGGCCGAAGCACAGCGCGCGTACAAATGCACCAATACCCCCACGCAGGCACGTACAAGGTAATGCAAATAGTAACCGATTTTATACCCTGCTCTGATACTGCATACAGACTGATACAAGTGGACACTATAAGCGGCTTACGCATAGGGCTTACAGATACGGTGTTGTGTCGCGGCACTTATGCCACGCTAACCGGCTATTATGCCGCGCTGGGCAATACCGGTATTACCTGGAACATGGGCAATGGCGACAGCGTAAAAAACAATAATCCGCTGAGCTACGCTTACGAAAGCATAGGCACATATACTATCACCGCCCGCGCCGACTACCGTATATGCCCCAATCCATCGGCTGCGCGCACCATCACTGTATTGCCGGCTCCGGTTATCAATATTGGTTCCGATACGTCGATATGCAAGGGTAGCGAACCGCTGATACTGAGCGATAAGGTGAATACGGGCAACAAACTGGCGCGCTGGGTATGGAGCACCGGCGCTACTACATCGGCCATTACGGTTACCACGCCCGGTATTTATCAGGCTACTGTGCGCATAAATGGCTGTAATGCTTCTGCATCTGTAAAAGTAGATGCCGACTGCTACATGAACATACCCAATGCCTTTACGCCAAACGGCGATGGTATCAACGACTACTTCTATCCTCGCCAGGCGCTATCGAGCGGGTTGACCTCGTTCAGAATGCAAATATTCAACAGATGGGGGCAGCTAATATTTGATGCCAACAGCCTTGAAGGGCGCGGATGGGATGGTAGGCTAAACGATGTAGACCAACCCGAAGGCGTGTATGTGTACATTATAGAAGGTACGTTTCACGATGGGCAGAAAGAAAGGCATCAGGGTAATGTAACCCTGATACGGTAGGGCTTTAGCTGCCGCATATACTGAATGCAGCGGGGCGCCCCGATTATTTGCTATTTTTACAGGCATGATTCAACCCGATTTTTCTGGTGTGCAGCTAAAGTTGCGCAAAACCGAAGGCAAGACATCGGTGTTCGACCCAATTCGTAAAAAATGGGTTGCGTTAACTCCTGAAGAGCATGTACGCCAATACATGTTGCAATACCTTATGGGCGCTATGCAGTATCCCCCAGGACTGATAGCGGTAGAGAAAAGCATAATGGTAGGAACGCGAATAAAAAGGTTTGACATTGTGGTATACAGCCGCGATCACAAGCCCTGGATGCTGGTAGAATGCAAGGCCCCCGACGTGCCGGTTACCGAAGCAACGCTGCATCAGTTGCTTGCATATCAGCGGGTAATGCAGTGCAGCTACTGGTTGCTCACCAATGGCGTACAGACCTATTGCGCCAATGCCGCAGATGTCGAAAACATATCTTGGATGAATTTACTTCCCGCCTATGAGCTTTGAATAAACAGGCGAATTAACTATTTGCAGCGCCTTTTTTAGGGTCTGATCTTCTTTGAGCGTAATGGTATAGTAGCCGTTGTCGCGATACAGGTAGCGGGCTATCTGGGCTTTAATGTGCGTATGCAGCAGATTTTTGTTCGTTATGCGCGCCAGTTCGCGAAAAGCAATCTTGCGCAGGTCGGGTTTCAAGCCGGCTACATACTTTCCCGCCACCTGCTCTGCAGCAGTAAACGAGGCTGCAAAATCGGCCGCATCGCGATATTTTAGCGACTTACGATTTTGGATATAGTAGTCCCATATAGCGTTTCGCAGGTCTGAGCTATACAGTATGCCCGCCATTGCCGCCGATATCCGCGCAGTGTCTATAGGCACATATACATCGGGTTTTATGCCGCCGCCGCCGTATACTACTCTTTTTTTAGAGGTGTAGTATGGCGTGGTGTCGGCTACGGCCATAGTGTCTTGCCCGGTTAGCTCTTCGGCTTCAAACCTTTTTACATAATCTTCTCTGTAGGCGTCTTTACCATTGGCAAACGAGCGCTGTATGCACCTGCCCGAAGGCGTATAGTATTTTGCAATGGTTAGTCTTAGTCCGGCGCCGTCGGGTAGTTCATATTGTTCCTGTACCAGCCCCTTGCCATAGCTGCGCCTGCCCATCACTACGCCGCGATCCCAGTCTTGTATGGCGCCCGCCAGTATTTCGCTTGCCGATGCCGATCCTTCATCCACCAGTACAACGAGTTTACCTTGTTCAAACAAACCTTCTTCGTGCGCTTTATACTCGGTTCGGGTATTGTGCAGACCTTCGGTATACACTATTATTTTACTGTCGTCGAGGAAATCATCGGCTATTCTGCTTGCCGCATCAAGGTAGCCGCCGGGATTGTCGCGCAGATCCAGTATTATTTGTTTGGCGCCTTTATCTTTCAGTAGGGTAAGCGCTTTGTTAAACTCTTTATAGGTTGTGGCGCTAAACCGGTTTATTTTTATAAAACCCGTTTGGTTGTCCAGCATAAGGCTGGCCTCTACGCTGTAGGTAGGAATAATGTCGCGCACCAGCTTAAACTGTAAAATAGAGTCGGTGAGGGCGCGTTTCACTATCACAGTCACCTTACTTTTCTGCTTGCCTTTCAGCAGGCGCATTATTCTTTCAGATGTTATGCCGTTGCCTGCCACAGTACTATCGCCCACCCTTACCAGTCGGTCGCCTGCTTCCAGGCCGGCAATTGCCGCCGGACCGTTATCAAACACAGAAGTAATATGAATAGTATCTCTGATAATGGCAAACTCCACCCCCACACCAGAAAAGCCCCCTTCAAGATCGTCGTTAACGCCTTGCAGGTCTTCGGCGGGAATGTAAACAGTATGTGGATCGAGCGACTTTAGAATTCCGGAAACAGCGTCCTTATATAGTTGGTTAGAATTAATGGTATCAACGTATTTTTCGTTGATCAGGTCTATTATCTCCTCCAGACGGTCGTTGCGCTCAATTATGGTGGTGATATTGCGCTTATTGCGCAACGAGTCGCGCAGATTAAAGCCCAATACCATACCAGCTATTAAAACCAATGAGAAAAAAAGCGGCGTCCACACTTTATTTCTCTCCCGTCGAGGTGCGTCCATTTTCAGTAACTGCGGGCAAAGTTATATCAATTGCCGCATAGCATCATTTTTTATTACAGGCTGGTAAGCTAATATTGATAGGCAATTAAAGAAAAATGATAAACCGATCTGCCGATACCGAAGACTACTGGCTATCGTCCATTGCCAGACGGAAGCCTATGTTCCACTGGCGCGTGCCGGGATCCATGTGGCTGCGGTAGGTGCTGCGGCAAACATCATCGTCGTCGAAAAACGAACCGCCGCGCAACACGCGTTGCGTGCCTGTCATAGGGCCTTTGGGGTCGGTTTCATCTACAGTGCCGCTATAATAGTCTGCGCCATACCAGTCCGAACACCACTCCAGCACATTTCCCGACATATCGAACACGCCTACTTCGTTGCATATTTTCTGGCCTACGGGGTGGGTGGTGCCGTTTTTCTTACCATTCCATCCCACCTCGGCCATTTTGTTACCGCCGCTAAACAAGAAATTTTTCGGATACTTGCCGCCGCGCGCTGCATATTCCCATTCTGTTTCGGTGGGCAGCCTGTAGGTTTTGCCGGTTTTAGCATTCAGGCGTTTTATAAATTCCTGCACATCGTCCCAACTTATCTTTACTACCGGACATTCATCGCAAAACTTATTGCCATAGTCTACGCCATTGTATGCCGGTGGGTTAATGCCCATTACTTTGCGCCACTGCGCCTGCGTTACTTCGTACTTACCTATGTAAAAACTGCTTACATGCACCCTGCGCACCGGGCGTTCGTTTTCATATTGTTCGCCCCTGTACTTAGGGTCGTCGCTACCCATAAAGAAACTGCCGCCCTTTACTGAAATCATCTGGATATTAGAAGGCATCTGGCTAAAGCCGGCAACGCTACATAAAATACAGGCTATTGCTAAAATAGTTTGCTTCATATACTATCAAAACTGTTGATTGTCAAAAAAACGCAGTACTACCATTACCCTTTGCAGGGAAATAAATATACTGGCGAATATACAAATTATCGGGTGCAGAAATGGCGCCGGGAATGGGTTAAGTTATTAATATTAACAGACTGATAGGTTTGCCGCCGCAGAGCGACATAAAGCGCGCGCTCAATATTAATTAAAACCCACCCGCCAGTGACGCCTGCATACATCCGGCTCCGTATATTTACATGTACAAACATTAATTCTCTTGGGCAAAATAATATCGATCGCTACCCAAACGCCGCCCTATTGCCATACGCAGCAGCAGTTGCTCGAGTTTATGGATGGCGCATACGGCGCAGGCGACAAAGAGCGGCGCATACTGAGCTACCTATACAAGCACAGCGGCATAGAAACCCGCTATTCTGTAATGCCCGACTATACTGCGCCAATGAGCGATTGGCAGTTTTACCCAAAGTCGCGCAATCTGGAGCCGTTTCCTAATCTGGAGCTGCGCATGGAGTGGTACAAGCGCCATGCCCTGCCGCTGTCGCTGGCCAGTAGCCGCGCATGCCTGCAGGGCGTAATGGATGCCGCCGATATTACGCACCTCATAACCGTGAGCTGCACCGGCATGTCGGCGCCCGGGCTGGAACTACAGCTGATGGAGGCGCTGCAACTGCCCGCCCACACCACGCGAACCGCCGTCAACTTTATGGGGTGCTATGCCGCAGTGCACGCGCTGAAAATGGCCAATGATATAGTAACCGCCCACCCCAACGCCCGTGTGCTGGCGGTATGTACGGAGCTTTGCACCCTGCACTTTCAGAAAGTTTTTACAGAAGACGCTATTACAGCGCCGCTATTGTTTGCAGATGGATCGGCTGCGGCGTTGGTCGTTGCCGATAGCCATCCCGCTCCCGGTATATTGCTATCCAGCTTCTATGCCGAGACGCTGAAAGACGAAAAAGACTCCATGACCTGGAATCTGTCGTCGAGCGGCTTTGTGATGACCCTCTCTGCCGAGGTGCCGGAAATATTCAGGGCCGATATCGGGGGTATGAAGCGCCGCGCGCTGGCGCATGCGGGTCTTGCCGATGCAGATGTGCGCCGCTACTGCATACATCCAGGAGGCAAACGCATACTACAGGCCATAGGCGCCGGCCTTAACATAACCGACGACGACATGGCTGCGTCTTACCACATACTCCGCAACTACGGCAATATGTCGTCGGCAACGCTTTTGTTTGTACTCCAGGAGATGTGGCCCGGTATACAAGAACATCGGGGCGAACATATTTTTGCCGCCGCCTTCGGGCCCGGCCTTACCATGGAAAGCATAATACTGACCGTAGCATGATAGGCAAGCATCGTAGCGCTGAAAAAGAACTGCTGGATGGCGACAATATCCCGTTTGAGGATATTAAAACCAATATGGAGGAACTGAACACCATAAATAAATGGCTGGGTGGACACTTCATTACCTGCAAGGGCGTAGCCTGGTTTCTGAATAAAGCCCCCAAGGAGCGCCCGCTGGCCATTGCCGAAACCGGCTGCGGCGGAGGCGACAATCTGGCGGTGATACAAACGTTTATGGGCAGGTTGGGCCGCGCAGCAACGCTCACTGGCATAGACCTGAAACCGGAGTGCATAGCGTTTGCAAAACAAACCCGACCCGATACCATAGCCTGGGTATGCAGCGACTACCGCGCTGTAACCTGGCCGGCCGGCAAGCCCGATATTGTATTTTCATCGCTGTTTTGCCACCACTTTACCAACGAACAACTGGTGGCGCAGCTAAAATGGCTGCAAGCTAACAGCAGGCTGGGCTTTTTTATAAACGACCTGCAACGACACTGGCTCGCCTACAGGTCTATAAAAATAATAACCCGCTTATGGTCTAAATCTTATCTGGTGAAAAACGACGCGCCGCTCTCTGTGCTGCGGGGGTTTACTAAAAAAGAATGGGTGGCGCTAATGGAGCAGGCAGGCATAACCAACTATACCATAAAGTGGCAATGGGCTTTCAGGTACCTGATATGTGTAGACAATGAGCAATAACACCACCTACGATATTGCGGTTGTGGGCGGCGGTCTGGCAGGCCTGGCCTATGCTATACTTATGGCGCGGCAGGGCTATGCCGTATTGCTGGCCGAGAAAGAAAACTACCCCCGGCACAAGGTATGCGGCGAATATATAAGCCTCGAAAGCAGGCCATTTCTCGAAATTTTGGGAATATCCGTTACACAACTTAATTTGCCGCTAATTACGAAATTGCTGATAACTGACACCCGCAATACCGAGCTGAGCGCCCGCCTGCCGCAGGGCGGTTTTGGTATTAGCCGCTATATGCTCGATGAGGCGCTGGCGGGCGAAGCGCAACGAGCAGGCGTAACGCTGCTGACCAACACCCGTATAGACGCCCTTGCCTATGTCAACGACCGGTTTATCCTATCGTCGGCCGACCGAAGGTGGTCGGCGCGCATGGCCTGCGGCGCATGGGGCAAGCGCAGCAATGTAGATGTAAAAATGCAGCGCTCCTTTCTGGCCGAAAAACAAAAGGGCCTCAACAACTACGTGGGTATAAAATACCACATAAGGCACGAATGGCCCGCCGACACCATAGGGCTGCACAATTTTAGCGACGGATACTGCGGCATATCGCGGATAGAAGACGGCAAAACCTGCCTATGCTACCTGACCACCGCCGCCAACCTGAAAAAAAGCGGCAACGATATTGGCGTCATGGAGCGCGAGATACTGATGAAAAACAAATGGTTGCGCGACATACTTACCAATGCGGAAAAACTTTACGCAGCGCCGCTGGCTATATCGCAAATCAGTTTTCAGCAAAAAGAACAGGTGATAGACCATGCGCTGCTGCTGGGCGATGCCGCAGGTATGATAACGCCTCTGTGCGGCAACGGCATGAGCATGGCGCTGCATGCTGCAAAAATAGCCGCCGGCCTCACGCATACCTTCCTGACCGGCGCCGCTACAAGAGCAGAAACGGAGGCCGCATATACGCAGGCATGGAAAACAAACTTTGCCACCCGCACCGCCGTAGGCCGGCTGGTGCAGGCCAACTTTGGTAAAGATCTGGCCACAACGCTTTTTTTGCGCACCTTCAAGGCGCTGCCTTTTCTGCAACGCCCGCTCATCAATCTTACCTCGGGACGGGAGTTTTAAACGCTGCTTGCTACACAGCATTGCGTACCTTCGGCCAACATTTCACCCTAAGTATGCCTGTAACTATTACAATTGCCCGGGATGCTGATGCTGCGCTATTGGCGTCGCTAAGCGCTGCAACCTTTAGCGAGACCTTTGCCCACAACAACCGCAAAGAAGATATGGATAAGTATATAGCCGACAATATGCACGAGGAGCGCCTGCTTGCCGAGCTACAAGATGCCCGCAATGTGTTTTTGCTGGCATGGCACGACGGCAGCATTGCCGGTTATGCTAAAATGCGCACGGGGCAAACTCCGCCCGAAATGTCGGACGAGCCCGATGCCGTGGAGTTGGAGCGCATATATGCGCTTAAAGCCTATCATGGCAAAAAGGTAGGGGCTACCTTGCTGCAACATACCATAGACTTTGCAATACAGCTGGGCTACCGCACGCTGTGGCTGGGCGTATGGGAGCGAAATACACGGGCTATAGATTTTTACAAGCAGTGGGGTTTTGACTTTTGCGGCTCACATCCTTTTTTGCTGGGCAACGATCTGCAAACCGACCTGTTAATGAAAAAATCACTGAGCGTATAGTAGGCGCGCCATCGTTTTTTAATTGCTACACGGGTATGGAATATCTTTGTTTGCGCGTCTTATTGCAGAGCCATACATCACAGCAATCGGCGCACTTATTTTTTGCTTATGCAAAACGATAAAACCACCCTCAAGGACCTTTCATTTTTTACTGCCGATGGTAATGGCGGCGTATTTGCACTGATAGACCGCACCACAACTCAGGTGGGCCGCGATATGCTGCTCAAGCACTTATACCGCCCCGCAGACACCTACGAGCGGCTGCTGGATGTGCAGGCAACCATAAAGTTTTGGGTAGACAACGATAAGCTGTGGCCTACCATAATACTGAACGGCACTATCGTAATGCTGGAAAAATACTTCGACTCGGCCGATGCTGCCACTGCTCCGCCTACAGGGGTAGCCCTGGCGCTCAACACGCTTTTCCAGAAAATACTGAACAAGCGCGAGTACTTTTTTACACAGTTTTCCATATCGCACCTCTCCGATTTTTTTAAGGGCTGCACCCAGCTGGCCGCTATTTCGGATATACCCGGCATACCCGCTATGCTGCACCGCGAAACGCTGGCTATAAAAGAAGAACTGAACCACCGCCTCACGGCCGATATAATGGATGTGACCAAGCAGACCAAGTATGCCGAACTGCTACATCTGGGCTACCGTGCGCGGCGCGAAATGAAGGGCATGGTGGAGCGGCTGATAGCCAGCTATGCCCGTATAGATGCATGGCGCGGCATGGCCAGAGCCACCGTGGAGCATAAATGGGTGTTTCCCGACCTGCAACCCGCCTCGCCGGTTTGTCTCGATACCCGTGGGCTCAGGCATCCGCTACTGGAGCGTCCGGTGGCCTACGATATCAAGCTGAACTATAATCAGAACTTTCTGGTGCTTACCGGCGCCAATATGTCGGGCAAGACCACCTTTATGCGTGCGCTGGGTGTGGGCGCGCTACTGGCGCATCTGGGCATGGGGGCGCCAGCCGACTATATGCGCATCAGTTTTCTGCACGGGGTAATAACCAATATGCAGGTGGAAGACAATATACACCGCGGCGAAAGCTACTTTTTTGCCGAGGTGCAGCGCATGAAGCAAACCGCAGAGAAGCTACTGCAACCTCAGCCCCAACTGGCGCTGATGGACGAGCTGTTTAAGGGCACCAATGTACACGATGCGTACGAGTGCACCAAGGCGGTTATGGACGGACTGATGAACCACCCCAATCACCTGATGATATTATCTACGCATCTGTACGAGGTAGCGCAGCAGTTTAGCGCCACTGCCGATGTGCAGTTGGCCTATTTTGTTACATCTATAGCTACCGATGGCGCCTACGAGTTTACCTACGAGCTGCGGCAAGGAATATCTAACGACCGTATAGGTTACCGGATATTGCAAAAAGAAGGGGTGATAGATTTGCTAAGGAAAACCGTAAAATGAGGTAAATTTGCCCCCAAACAGATAATAGTGGAAGAGCAACAACCCAGGCGCAAAGCTGTATTAGTGATCGTATTTTTCCTGTTGCTGGTGTTTTTGCCGGTTACTGTGGCGCTGATTAAAGAAATGATGGCCCGAAAAAGCGAGACAAAACAAGCGCAGCCGCCGGCTATAGAGGCTAATAAGTAACGTATGCTATAGTATGCTGTGACGAATAGCAAAAAAGCCTGCTATTCGGTCAGTCCTCTGTTTTTTATGAGGTACATTTTCAGTTTCTCTACAGCTTCTACACATTTTAGGTGTTCCTCTTTCATGATCTCCTGAAATAGTTCGTTAGTTGTAAATATGCCGGAATGATCTGCAATGCCGTTATATCTCGATAATTGCGACGTTCTGTACAAATAGTCATACAGTCCGTAAGCTCCCTTGCTAAATGCCATAGCGGGTGTTCTGCCCGGCCGGTCGGGTGGTTTAATATTGTTTCTTATATCTAAATGGCTATTGCCAACATCAATACCCAACTGGTTGCCGAGGGCTTTTACATAATGTATAGCTGCATAAAATAAAATAGTTATTTTCCAGTCGTAAAAATCGGCGGGAAAATGTGCGCAGGTAGCGCTATGAAACTGTTCATTGTGTTTTGCTTGCTGCTTGTAGGGGCAGGTCGTTGTATCAGACAATTTCTTGCTTATATTTTATTATTGGAAAATGCTTTTCAGAGATAAACTGAAAGTAAACAGGGTAAGTATCTGATAATGCGTACTCGTCGTAAAAATCAAAAAAGTCATTTACTATGATTCTATTCTCGAGCGAATCCTCCTTCAAAAAAATACAATAGTGCAGGGTGTTGTTTTTTGTTTCTGCCCATACAGCTTTCGCAATCAGGTCGACCCTTGATTTCAGATAAGTAGCCACCATCATATTTATAATGTTGATCAGCGAAGTATCTATGGCTTTTCTTGTACTGTACATCGAATCGATTGGATTACTCAGAAAGTTCTCCCATTCGGATGCGAATTCTGTTTTCAGTCCTAACCCAAGAAGTGATTTACTTGTAATGGCGTTTTGGGCTTTCTCGTTATATTGTTGCTCCAGCCAGCCAAGAAAAGAATGCAATACACCATCCATGTCCTCAGTGGGATGCGAGGATACTGGCGTAGCATTATGGCTTATTCCGGAGGTCATTTCTGGCAATTCGTGATGATCAATTGATTTTCAGAATATTAGGGCTGTGGTTATAGCCCTAAGCAAACAGCGAATATCGAAATTAAGAAAATTCTGATTAAGATGCGTAATGGGCGGATATTATTTGGATCGCTGTATATGCGACCATGCCCTGACTAATAAAAATGTAGCGCTACCCCTTTTGTTCCATTTAGCCGGTTGGCGCGGCGGCAGCGCTCAATACCAACATTTTCTTCGAGTGTTTTCCATCACTCAAAACTCTCCTCGCTTACGCCATCTTCACCCTGAAGCGGTCGTTTTTTATGGCTTTGAACAGTAAAGAAAGTGATGAAACGCCCAGTGTGGCAGCTACCAGCGTGTAAGAAAGACGCAACATAGCAATGCTGCTAAAGTGCGTAACCGTGAAGCCCATAGCGGCGATGAAGAGCAGTACGCCCAAAATGGCATACTTAAAAATTTTGTTGTCGGCAGTTGTGTTAGGTTTCATGGATGTGTACTTTTTTATTAGTTATTACAAAAATATTCAGCGTTGGCCCCACGGGCAATCAATAATCGGTGAGCGTCGGCTTTAAAAAGGTAAACAACCTTACGGCATAGGCAAATGTTTAATTGTGCTGTTTTATGTTTACAAAAAAAACGTTCCGGTACTTTTTTTATTATAGCCGCTCAGGTTGCAGACCGCCGGTTTAGATACAAAGTTTCGTTAAAGCCCCTTTTTCATCGCTCACCGACCTTCAACTGTTGGCTTAAAATCGTCGCTCACTAAATTTAGAAGCAATTACCATGCCGCCAACGCCCTTTTTTTGTTAAAATCAATATAAAGGAGCTGTTTTTCTGTACCAAACATCATTTTTGGCTCGATTTTTAACGGTTTTTCTGTTGCGCAGCATGCTCGCCGGTCTGTAGGTAGGCGGGCGCCGTTGTTGCGCGGGGCGTCGTTCTGCAATTTTGGCAGCGCAATGCAAGAAACTATCCATATTTTTAGGTTTCACAATAATCGACAATCAGGCAGAAATAATCATAACAATGGACTACGCCAAATCGCTGGAAAGACTGAGGATAATAATGGACGAACTGAGGCAAAAATGCCCATGGGACAAGAAACAGACCATACACAGCCTGCAGCCGCAAACGCTGGAGGAGGTGTACGAACTAAGCGAAACCATAGTAAACGAAGACTGGAAAGGCCTGAAAGAAGAACTGGGCGACCTGCTGCTGCATATAGTTTTTTATAGCAAAATAGGAGCAGAGCAAGGCCAGTTTACCCTGGACGATGTTATAGAAGGCGTGTGCAACAAACTGGTGAACCGCCACCCCCACATATACAGCACAGTAACCGTAGAAGACGATACGGCGGTAAAGCAAAACTGGGAAAAAATAAAACAGGCCGAGGGTAAAAAATCTATACTAAGCGGTGTGCCCAACGCTATGCCGGCGCTGGTAAAAGCGCTGCGGCTACAAGAAAAAACAAAGCAAGTAGGCTTTGAATGGGACAATACCGCGCAGGTGAAACTAAAGGTAGACGAAGAAATACAAGAACTTTACGAAGCAGTAGAGGCGGGCTCGCAACCGGAAATAGAGGAAGAAATGGGCGATGTGCTTTTTGCGCTCATTAACTACGCCCGATTTATAAAAGTAGACCCGGAGCGCGCGCTGGAGCGAACCAACAAAAAATTCATTCGCCGCTTTCAGCAAATAGAGGCTATGGCCGCTGCCGATGGCAAATCGCTGCACGACATGACGCTTGCCGAAATGGATGAACTATGGAATAAGGTAAAACAAACGGAGAAACAAAGCTGATGCTAAGGCGGTATCCATATTGGGGTTGGCTTACGCTCAGCATAACGCTGTGGTGTGCAGCCGGTATATACTTTCAGCAACGGCGCAACGAGCTGAAACCCGCGCAAATGGCCGAAGCGGTAAACAAAGACCTGAAAACGCGCAACTCAGCGTTTACTTCTTTTGTTCAGGATAAAGATATTATCCGCCGCATGTTTCTCGACTCGCTCACAGAGCTGGAGGAAGACCAACTGATAAAACTGCCCTTTTATATATACTGCTATAAAAACGATACCCTAAAATACTGGAATACCAATGCCGTAACACCCCAGCCAAACGACTCTGCAAAATGCCGAAACGGGCTGTTGCAAATAGAATCAGGCGTATTTATAAAAAAATGTATCCTACCCGTCCCGTCCGACAGTTCGCAGAGGGTAGTAATATGGTTTCCGGTATACAGCGCCTATCCAATTGAGAACGACTATCTGAAATCGCATTTTGCCGCCGCCGATTATATACCCAGATCTACAACAATCCTGCGCCCCGGGCAGAATGCTTTTGGCGACTATCCCGTGTTTGCCAACGGCTCCTCGCCGGAGTTTTACCTGCGTTTCGTTAAAGACGCCAATCTCGTCTGGTCGCCAGATATTTTGTTTTTAGCCATTCTTATCGCCGCTATTGTATCGGCAGTATCCTGGCTGCAGCTAATGATCATATATCTTGGGCAGAAAAAGACGCCAAAAGCAGGTTTTCTTGTCACGATTGGTATTATTGGTGCATTGCGTATCGGTTTGTATATATTCGGGCTACCGTTTAATCTCGATACGCTATATTTTTTCTCGCCACAGTCTTATGCACTGGCAGCATATTTAACCAGTTTTGGCGATTTACTCATCAACACCTTATTTGTATTGTGGATGGTGGTGTTCATCACCCGCCATACCGACTATAAAAACTTTATGCTGTCGGTGCAGCGCCGGTGGGCGCGCATTGCGGTGGGCGCGGCCTTGCTTATTGCCATGATCGCCTATGTGTTTTTATTTGTCAAGATCATTCGTAGTCTGGTGCTCGATTCTAATATCTCGTTCGATGTAGGGCATTTTTATACCATCAATATTTACACAATATTGGGTTTGCTCACCATTGGGGCTATTACCGGCATTTCGTGTCTCATTATATACCTGCTCAATGTGCAGCTCAATTCGCTGCTGCCCCACCGCCTTATAAAGTACTTGCTGATAGCGGCTGCCGGCGTTGCGTTTATTTTGCTCACACAAAGCTATGTTTATGGCTTCTACTGGTTTTTTATTGCATGGCTTATTCTATTTACCGCCTTGCTCGATGTGGAGCGCCTGCGCCTTGTGTCCGATCTGTTTGAGCCGCGCATGATATTCTGGGCGGTGTTTATTTGTGCGTTTTGCACGGGCACGTTACAGTATTTCAATGGTGAAAAAGAGAAACTTATCCGGACCACCTATATCAACTTGCAACTTACCCCCCATCCCGACGACATGGCCGAATTTGCGTTCGACAAGATCGCAAGGGAAATTGCTTTTGACAACACAGTAAAATCCTTTTTTGCCAAACCTACAGTTCCAGGTCGCAAGGCATTGAATCAGAAGTTTGACCTCGATTTTCTGGCTAACAAAGCGCTCAATAAGTACGAAACCAAGGTATATCTTTTTGATGGCGAAGGCAACGGACTGTATAATGCCGATAGTGTAGACTATGAGTCGCTGCTAACGGAGAAGGAGGAATCTGTATCTACAAATACGCCCTTCCTGTTTTACAAAGAGTCTATTCTCGATCGTCACTACTACCTTTCGTACATACAGGTATACAACGATTCGGTAAACAAACCGCTGGGCTATGTGATCGTGGATCTCGATTTGAAGAAGCAATATAACGAAACCGTATATCCGGAGTTGCTGCAGCCTACCGGCGACAAAGGTAAAGCCAGCGAATATGCGCATGCCGTATATATAAACGACAAGCTGATAACCCAAACCAACGATTATCCGTTCCCCACGTTTTTAAAAGACGATACGCTCAAAAATCAGGAATGGGCTTTTTATAATACCCGCAACGTATCTGAGCTGCGATTCAAAACCAACGACAACCGCACTATAGTGGTGGTGCACAACCACAGCGAGCTGTTCGAGCTGATAACGCTGTTTTCTTACCTCTTTGGCATACTTGTGCTCATGGCGGTTTTCATATTGTTTTATCAGCTCTACCTGTCCTATTTTGCCAATGCCTTTGTTAGCGGCCGGTTTATGCGGCTCACGCTGCGGCGCCGTGTGCATCTGGCCATGCTTGCAGTAGTGTTTATATCGTTTGTAGTTATTGGCTCGGTTACCATATGGTTTTTCAGAAATCAGTACCGCAACTCCAATGCAGAGAAATTGCAGTCGGTGATGACAGTGGCCAAGCAGTCGGTGCAAGACTATCTGAAAAAGCAGAACGCATTCGACGCCGATTATATGTTTGATACCGTTAGCAAGTCGGCGCGTTTCAAAGAGTTTATTACCCGTATAGCCGGCGAGCAGAAGATAGATATTAATGTGTTCGACAACGATGGTTTTTTATACAATGCATCAGAAGACGATATTTACAACAAGGGGCTGATTTCGCATGTTATGCGTCCGGACGCGCACTACCAGCTCAACAATCTGGGTAAGTCTGTAGTAATACTCAGCGAGCGGGTAGCGGGGCTAAAGTATATGTCGGCCTACGAGCCGCTACGCGACGAGCATGGCGTGACGCTGGGCTTTATCAATGTGCCGTTTTTCTCGTCAGAGAAAGACCTGAATTTCCAGATATCTAATATAGTGGTCACGCTTATCAATCTGTATGCGTTTATATTTCTGATATCCAGCCTTATCACTATAGGTATTACCCGGTGGATAACCGGCACATTCAATGTGATTATAGAGCAGTTTGGCCGCCTTAACCTGCAGCGCAACGAGCGTATTGAGTGGCCCTACGACGATGAAATAGGCTTGCTGGTAGCCGAGTACAACAAAATGGTGAACAAAGTGGAAGAAAACGCCGCCGCCCTTGCCCAAAACGAACGCGAAATGGCCTGGCGCGAAATGGCAAGGCAGGTAGCCCACGAAATAAAAAATCCGTTAACGCCCATGAAACTGAATATTCAGTATCTGCGGCAAGCCATGAAAAACGATAACCCAAACATAAAACAGCTTACCGAAAAAGTATCTGAATCAATCATTGAGCAGATAGACAATCTTTCTTACATAGCATCTGAGTTCTCGAACTTCGCAAAAATGCCCGAAGCGCGCCCTGAAGAACTGGAGCTGGGCGAACTGCTGAACAAAGCCGTAGAACTGTATATGGACGACGCAGCTATAAAAGTGCGCATAGCCCATCCACAAAAAGAGATGTGGGTAACCGCCGACCGCAGCCAACTGCTACGGGTGTTCACCAACTTGCTGGAAAATGCCAAGCAGGCAATACCCGAAACACGACAGGGTAGTATTGATGTGTCGTTGCAACAAGAGGGCAACGACGTGCTGATAGCAGTGCAAGATAATGGCACCGGCATATCTGAAGAGGTTCAATCGCGCATATTCAAACCCTATTTTACCACCAAGTCGTCGGGCACAGGGCTGGGGCTGGCTATGACCAAAAAGATAATAGAATTTTGGAAGGGCGCCATATGGTTTGAGACCGAAGAAGACCGCGGCACGACCTTCTATATACGGCTGCCGCTTACGCAGTAGGGGTGTGGGCGGCATTGCTACAAGTAATTGTGCGCTATTGGGTTAAAAATACCCATATAACAAAAACCGCTACCCCTCCATATATATCTATTCCCTACCTTTGCCGCATGAACGCAGATACACAACTACGGAAACTACTCAACGAACGCATTCTGATAATAGATGGCGCTATGGGTACTATGATTCAACGCCATAGCCTACAGGAAGCCGACTATCGCGGCGAACGCTTCAAAGACTGGCATACCGATGTGAAAGGCAATAACGACCTGCTGTGCCTCACGCAGCCCGAAATAATAAAAGGCATTCACAAACAATACTTGCGCGCAGGCGCCAATATACTGGAGACGAACACCTTCAACTCGCAGGTGATCTCTATGGCCGACTACGATATGCAGTCGTTGGCCTACGAAATAAATGTAGCGGCCGCTCGTGTGGCTCGCGAAGCGATAAACGAGTTTTTGGCGGAGCAAAACCTGCAACCCGGCGACCGCTTTGTAGCAGGCGCTATAGGCCCTATGAACAAAACACTGTCGCTGTCGCCCGATGTAAACAATCCGGGTTATCGCGCCGTTACGTTCGATGAGGTGGCTGACGCCTATTACGATCAGATCAAAGGTTTGGTGGAAGGCAGCGTAGATATACTGCTGGTAGAAACCATCTTTGATACCCTCAACGCCAAGGCGGCAATATATGCTATCAATAAGTTTTTCAGAGATACCAAGCAGGCGCCGCTGCCTATCATGATATCGGGCACCATTACTGATGCTTCAGGACGGACGCTTAGCGGACAAACGCTGGAGGCATTTTACATATCTGTAATGCACGCCAACCCAATAAGCATTGGCCTGAACTGCGCGCTGGGAGCTGAGCAAATGCGCCCGCACATAGAGGAGCTGTCTGCGATAGCCGCCTGCTATGTAAGCGCCTACCCAAATGCCGGCCTGCCAAACGCTATGGGCGAATATGACGAGAATCCAGAGCATACTGCATCGGTAATAGCAGAATGGGCGCAGGAAGGATGGGTAAATCTGGTAGGCGGCTGCTGCGGCACCACCCCCGACCATATTGCAGCCATAGCCCGCGCTATGAAAAACTATGCACCCCGCCCCCTGCCCGAAATGGCTACGGCTTAATACAAATACAATAGAACTGCTTTTCAGAAGGCGCCTTACCGTATTGCGGAGGCGCCTTCTTGTTATCGGTTAGGCGCTCCCGCATAGCGCGGCTGCATAAGCGGTATGCATTGCAATATACAGGCGAGGGATATAGAACGATCTGGTTCTATTGATCGGCGGCTTAATAATCGTTTGCAGGCGGGCGGCGCAATTCTTTTTTCTGCGCGTCTTTTTTCTTACTTGCAAGGCGTTTTTCCTTTACAGCCTTGGGTATGCGCGTTGGTTTACGCTTCTTGGGTTTTATGAGGCTCTTGGTTACCATATCCAGCATTTTTTGCAGGGCTATAGCTTTATTTTCCAGTTGCGACCTCGTCTCCTGACTTTTTACGGCCAGATAGCCATCCTTGTTTATTTTGTTGTGCAGCTTATCCAGTATGGTTGCTTTCTCCTCATCGGTAAAAAAGCGCGACTCAGCCACCAGCCATAGCGCCTCGGCCATGGTCTCCACTTTATTTACGTTTTGCCCACCGCTACCGCCGCTGCGCGCGGTCTTGAAAAATACCTCAGCTGAAAAATCGCTCACTTTGCAAAAGTAACGTATCCATAGTTATCTGCACAATAAGTAACAAGCAGGCACAACCACCGTACATTTGCAATACACCGCATGGATGCTATAAACACTAAATATCAGGCAGTAATAATAACCGCCATAAGCGCAGTAGCGCCCGGCGTCAGGCTATTTACTGTGCAAGCCCAGGGCGGCTTGCCCTTCGCGCCGGGTCAGTTTATTACGCTGGTCTTTCAGATGGCGGGACGCGAATTCAGGCGTTCTTATTCCATTTGTTCAGCGCCGGGCGAGGCAGTTTCCTTTGCAGTGAAGCGAATAGAAAATGGCGCCTTTTCGCGGGCGCTGGTCGACGGAGCTCGGGTGGGCGACACACTCTATACAGCCGGCATATCGGGTCTTTTTGTTTTGCCGGTCAACACCGATGCCTACCGGCAGGTTATTTTTTTTGCTGCGGGCATTGGTATCACCCCTATACTTTCGCTTATCAAATCTTTATTGCTACAGCCCGGGTCGGTCGCGGTTACGCTTATATACAGCAATTCCTCGCCTGCCGATGTTGCTTTTTATAACGACTTGCAAGCGCTTGCCGCCATGCATCAGCAGCGGTTCAGAATAGAATATCTGTATAGTAATGCTTATAATGCAGCGCGTGCCCGCCTGAATAAAGCGCTGGTAGGCGTATTGCTACGAGAATATGCCACGGCTCCGCTGTCTGATATACTGTATTATGTGTGCGGCCCCTACGCCTATATGCGCATGACCATTTTTGCGCTGCAAGAAAATGGCGTTGCCGACGATAAGATAAAGAAAGAAAATTTTGTGCAAGAGCAGCGACCCCCTATCTACACCCCGCCCGATGCCGATATGCATTTTGCTACAATAAAATATAAAGGCGTAGCGCATACCTTTCCGGTAGCATATCCCGACAGCATACTTGCTGCGGCAGAGAAGTATGGGCTGGAGCTACCGCATAGTTGCAGAGCGGGCTACTGCGGTAGTTGTGCGGCGCTGTGTCGCAGCGGCAAGGTGTGGATGGCCTACAATGACGCGCTGACCGATATTGAGGTGATGCATGGCGCAATGCTCACATGCGTAGCCCATCCGCTACATAGCAATGTAGTAGTAGAGGTATAAGTTCGGAATGCCTATTTATCGTCAATGATTACCCTTCTCGATGTTCCGAACGAAACATACAAGTAAAGGTATATCATTCTCGACCAGCGCATTAGCCACGGTTGCGCAAGCAGCACTACTCCTGTGCTCGAGGCAAGGTAGTAATACACGCTATTGTCTTTGTACGACAGCCCAAACACCGGCCAATACCAAAGCAGGTTCAGAAAAAACAGCAACATAGACAGAGCATAATTGATGCCGCCGCCATTGTTGCTTTCCGATTTCATTTTCTGCCCGCACACTTCACATTCGTCTTTTAGCTCAACAATTTCGCTGAGCGGGAAAACGCTTTTGTTCACAAAAACTACGCTTTTCCGGCAACTCGGGCATTTCATAGCCAGTAAAGAGTACAGTGCATTCGGTTTTATTGAAGAGGAAGCCATTTGACGCAAAATTAACTTTCTTTGGTAGTATTTAATGGCTATTATTTGGTATTTTCGTTTACAGACACATTAAAACTATTACGACCATGTTGCACGAAAATATTAACGATGCCGAAGATTTGTCGGCACAAAAAGATCAGTCGGTTTCCGACTCCAATGACAAGGCTGATGATGAAACAATTTTGTCATCGCTGACGGCTGACATAGACACAGCATTTCCGCTGTCGGGCGGCGAACCGGATGTCGATTTTATAGATCTGGAAATCCCGGATTCATCAGGAAATGAATCTGTGATAGCTCAATTCATTCAGGGCCTCGACACCGCTTTCCCTCTTTCGGGAGGTGAGGAGGATATTGAGTTTATTGAGTTTGAGTTGCCGGAAATAGATCTCAGCGGCGATGCCGACCAGCCAACCCAACATAAGGGCGGCAATTCTTTGCTCGACGATTTAGACACTTCATTTCCATTGTCGGGTGGCGAATCGTAACCTTTGCAATTGCACTTAACCAAAACACAAAACGAACGCCGCACGAATAAAGTGCGGCGTCCGTTTTGTATGATAATTATCTGTAGCGTTATCTGCTTACTACAAAATGGAATACTTCGTTCATCATTTCTGAAGTAGCATGCAGCAAATAATTGCCAGCAGGCAAATTATTGATGTTAATTTCTTCGTGCACAGTACCGTTTTGCACTGTAGCCGCGCCTTTATACACTACCTGACCTACCATATTGGTTACTTCATAGCCAATAGTTCCGGCATTGTCGCTCACTGTACCGGCAAGGGTAAAGCTACCGGTATTAGGGTTGGGGAACAGGCTAATAGCGCGCGTAGTAGCTACTTGCTGCACATTCACAAAGTCGGCCAGTATAAGTATTTTGTTGCTGGTGTCTTTAGATGGAGGTATCAGGCAGGGTGGATTACCGGTTACAACGCAGTACACCAATGAATTGGCATAAACTGCTTTTGTGAAGGTAATGCCCGTAGCGCCCGCTACCGGTAAGTTATTTACATACCACTGGTAGGTTGCGCCGCGACCGCCATAGGTCACATCGCTATAAAAGGTAAATACCTGACCCAGATAGTCGATAGAATTGTCTGGTTCGGCATGTCTGATCACTACGTTTGGTCTAACATTAGGGTATACATTTACCCTAACAGTATCGTAAACCGTGTCTTGTATCACGCATATTCCGCTGGTTATCATACGGCACACAATCACATCGCCGTGGGTAGTAGCAATGTAGTTGTAAAAACTGTCTGTACTTACAGAAGAACCTGTGTAAAACAATTGCCACTGGTAGGTAGGGATGCCGCCATTGGTAGCCGACACATCGAAACGAATAGGTGTGCCTGCGCATACGCTATCGCCCGGCGTTGCAGTAATAGTTGCAATAGCCGCTACTGGGTTTTCTACTATAAAAACTTTCGACTGATAGCAACCCGTGCTGAGCGTATATGATATAGCAACCACGCCGGAGTTTACGCCAGTAACCTGACCATTGGTGTCTACTACCTGCGCCAAACTAAGATCTGAACTGCTCCAGATACCGCCCGGAGTAACGCTTGCAAGCGTTACTTGCGAACCTTTACAAACGCTGTCGGGCCCTGTGATAGGCGCCGGAGAAGCATTTACTGTAACCGGTACCGTAGCATAACAACCGGTTGGCAGTGTGTAGGTAACTGTTGTTGATGAGCCTATAACATAAGAAATAGTAGTCAGTACGCCAAAAGGATCTATGGTAGCTACTGTTGTGTCGCTGCTTGTCCAAAAACCGCCCGGTGTAGCATTGGCAAGCGATGTTGCTACGCCAATACAGATACTTGTCATGCCGGTAATAGGGGCAGGAGGAGGATTAACGGTCAGGTTGAACGTAGCCGGCGTACAGCCCGCTATGCTATAAGAAATAACCGAAACGCCCGATGTAACTCCGTTGAAATTGCCTGGGAATGCGCCGATGCTTGCTACCGCAGGCACGCTGCTGGTCCAGGTTCCCGCTGGTATTATATTAGATAGCGTAACTGCAAAACCCTCGCAAACCGACGATGGACCTGTGATAGGCGCCGGCGGCTCGTTGATACGCACAAACTTTGAAGTAAAACAGCCGTTAGGCGTTGTATAAGTTACGTTGGTGAAACCTACGTTGATACCGGTGATAACGCCGGTAAGGGGAGTAATAGTACCCACAATCGGAATACTGCTGGTCCATGTACCGCCGGGTGTTGGGTCTACCAGCATCAGCGATTCGCGCTTGCAACCTTGTATTGTCGACGGACCTACAATAGGTAATGGCGTTGGTATTACGGTTACTGTTGCAGTAGCCGTGCCGCAGCCGGCTATACTGTAAGATATTATAGAGGTACCCACGGCAACTCCTGTTACCACGCCGGTTACCGGATCTACGCCTGCCACTGCTGGCGTTACGCTGGTCCATGTGCCGGTTGGGGTTGGGGCAGTAAGGGTGATGGTTGGCGCTGGCATTGGCAAAACCGTGCTGCACACATTAAATGGGCCTATAAGTGGTGAAGGAGTGGTTACCACAGCCACAGTCCTTGTAGCCACAGCCGATCCGCAACTTAAGTTGATGGAATAAGAGATAACTGTTGTGCCTACTGCTACGCCGCTTACCAAACCTGTAGTAGAACCTACAGTTGCAACGCCGGGAGCGCTACTTGTCCATATGCCGCCGGGTGTGCCGGTAGGGTTGCTGAAGGTATATGAGGTGCCTATACAAAGATTGGTAGAACCTACAATTGTTCCGGCTGTTGGTGGCACGCAAGCCAGTGTTATGGTCACCTCGCCGTTGCCGGTATTGCCTACGGTGTTTACCTGAAATGTGCCGCCGTTAAACGAACCGCCGCCGCCGCCTGCGG
Source organism: uncultured Flavipsychrobacter sp. (assembly GCA_964561325.1). GTDB lineage: Bacteria > Bacteroidota > Bacteroidia > Chitinophagales > Chitinophagaceae > Nemorincola. Next base: position 21,448 of record CAZLPE010000013.1, on the reverse strand, counting down.
GGCTTCCGCCAGCGCCGCTTTCAGCTCCTGCTCCGCCGCCGCTGTATCCGCCGCCGCCGCCGCCGCCAAGGGCTGTGCAACGACCATTGCCGCCGCCGCCGCCGCCAAAGCCGCCATCCGCATTGCTTCCTGCATTGCCGCCGCCGGTACCGCCGGTTGCTCCTGCTCCGGGGCTTTTACCGCCCGTACATACAAAAGAGCATGGACCGAAAACTGATCCGTTGTTACCGTCTGAAAACCAGCCTGCGCCGCCGCCTGCCCAGTAGGTATAACCGCCGGGTTGCGTTGCGCCGGCGCCTGCCGTGCCCGCTCCCGACAATACGCCGCGGCCATTTGTGCCAGACGTTGTTAGGGAAGCGTCTACGCCATTGTCCGACAGCGGAGTATTATTATACCCTGCTCCGCCGCCTGCGCCTGCAGCTTGCAATAATGTGCCGGAACCGCTGTTCCAAACATAAGATGCGCCGCCGCCGCCGCCAACGCGCGATGCGGTAACGCCGCTGCCGCCTACCACTACATTAAGCACATCGCCGGGGGTAACCGCAAAGTCGCCCACCAGAATAGCGCCTTTTCCACCCTGTGCGCCGCCTATAGTGTTGCCGCCGCCCTGTGCGCCCTTAGAGGTAATGTTTATGCCAAATACCCCGGGCGGAACTACATACGTTTGAATAGTACCCGGTACATAGCTGAATACTGAGGTTTGCGCATAACCACTCATGCTCAACCCCAGTAAGAGAATTGGTAGAAGTCTAAGGTATTTGTAACTAATAGTCATTTCAAAAATATTTATCTTTTGCTTTTGTTACTATTTCTTCTTCGCTTTTCTTTTGTGTTTTCCGACGCAGAAAATTGGGTAACCCATTTTATCCACACCGAATGAACAAACAAAGATAGGGGTATTTATTATGACAAAGAAAATTTTGAATATAGATATTCGTTATCCAAAGGTTCAAATTTTGCCACTAATCTAAAATTCACCCACTTACTTATATAGGTTTGCAATATATCTTCTATCTCCAACTACTGCTTTGCACTTTTCATTTCCCGCCCAATAAATTATGTATCTACATTATTTATTGGCTCGCCAAACGTAAAATACTAACTAAAAATTAAAAACACCGTTCAGTAATCATGTTGCTGCGGCTGCGTTCGCTATTTGTAGCTACTACCAAAAGCATAATTACCCACCAGTCTAATGCCCACTTCGCGCGTCTAATATCAATCGAAAATTATTTTCCAGAGTGTTAATTTTTTCTAAAAAGATTTCATCTCTTCTCTAACCGGCGATTTATAACAGCATAATTTTGAACTTGTTTATTTGTTTTCGCCACTAAAAATGCCCGTTGTAGCGGCGCCAAAATAAAAAAAAGGCTGCTCCATTTCAGGAACAGCCTCTAAAACAAAAACAAAAAACAATGAGCAGATTATCTGCTGACTACAAAATGGAATACCTCGTTCAGCGCATCTGATGTAGCATGAAGCAGGTAGGCGCCAGATGGTATGTTGTCCATACCAATATCGGCTTTGATCGCGCCATTATGTACCGGCGCAGTTCCGCGCAATACAGTTTGTCCTACCATATTCGTGATTTCGTAGGTTACCATGGCGTCTGCGCCACCGGCAATTGTGCCGCTGAGTGTAAAACTGCCATTATTGGGGTTAGGGAACAAACGGATAGCCGCAGTTGTCGCCAATGAATTAACTCCAAGGAAGTCGGCAAGAATGGTTATTTTATTGCTGGTGTCTTTGGCAGGCGGCGTCAGGCACGGAGGGTTGCCAGTAATTACGCAATACACCTTTGAATTTTGGTAAATAGCAGGCGCAAAGGTCAATCCGGTAGCTCCCGGCACAGGCGCGTCGTTTACATACCACTGGTAGGTGGTAGCTGTACCGCCATAGGTTACATCAGAGAAGAAGGTAAATACCTGACCCAAATAATCTACCGAGTTGTCGGCCTGAGCGTGACGGATAGTAATATTAGGTCTTACATTAGGGTACACATTCATACGCACGGTATCGTACACGGTATCGTGCACAGCGCATACGCCGTGGGCTACCATCATGCAGATGATCACATCGCCATGAATAGCTGTTGTGTCGAACGATGGGCCAACTCTTAGCGAGCGACCGGGGAAGAATAGTTTCCAGTCGAACGTTGGCGTACCTGCATTAATAGAAGTTGCATCGAACCTGATAGGCGTGCCGGCACAAACGCTATCGCCCGGTGTGGCGGTTACGTTGAGTATGGCAGGCGTAGGCGGCTGTACGTACAGCGCCATAGACTGAAAGCAACCTGTGCTCAGCGTGTACGAGATGGTTACTGGTCCGGCCATTACGCCCAGCGTAAGACCTGATGTGTCTACCACCTGAGCTATAGCCAAATCTGAACTACTCCACAGGCCGCCGGGAGTTACGTCTTCGAGGTCTATTCTGGAGCCCTGGCATACGCTGTCGGGACCGGTGATAGGCGCCGGTGAAGCGTTTACAGTAACGGGCACCGATGTAAAGCAACCTGTAGGCAATAGGTAAGTGATTATGGTTGTAGACCCTACTACATACGATATAGTAGTGAGCACACCGGTAGGCGATATTGTGGCCACCGTAGTATCGCTACTGATCCATGTGCCGCCCGGCGTAGCATTAGACAGCGATGTAGCCACGCCTATACAGATGCTCGTCATGCCGGTAATGGGCGTTGGGGGCGGATTAACAGTAACGTTGTAAGTAGCGGGAAGACAACCTACGATGGTGTAAGAAATTAGTGTTCCGCCTGCGGCAACGCCCGTCACCAAGCCTGCGCCCGAAAGCACGGTAGCTACAGTGGTTACGCTGCTGGTCCATGCGCCGCCCGGTATACCGTTGACCAGTAATATTGTATTACCCTCGCATACGTCGGTAGGGCCGGTTATGCGCGATGGCGGTTCGTTGATATGCACAAATTTAGATACGCCGCAACCGTTAGGTAGCGTATAGCTTATATTGGTGTTGCCTGAATTGATGCCGGTAACAATGCCCGACAGCGAACCAACGGTAGCCACCAGCGTTATGCTGCTGCTCCATGTGCCGCCCGGCGTAGGGTTGGTCAGCGTCAGGCTCTCCAGTTTACAACCTTGTATGGTAGAAGGGCCGGGTATAGGCGCGGGAGTTGCATTTACCGTTACAGTGGCTGTAGCTGTGCAGGTAGCCAGTGTGTAAGAGATAATGCTTGTGCCTACAGCAGCGCCGCTTACTACGCCCGATGCGGGGTCTATGGTGGCTATGCCGATTGATGAGCTTGTCCACACGCCGCCGCCCACTGCGCCGGTTAGCGTCAGCGTTTGCCCGCGACACACGCCAAACGGACCGGTTATAGGGCCGGGGTTGGGTAATACCTCAACAGTTTTGAACGCATATGCCGAACCGCAAGCAGTAACAATAGAATAAGAAAGTACAAATGTGCCGGCCGATACGCCTGTTACAACGCCGGTTGTGGGTACTACCGAGCCTATTGCAGGCGCTGTGCTGCTCCATACCCCGCCTGTAGATCCTGTAGGATTGGTGTAGGTAAACGAAGCGCCCTGACATAAAGTATCGCGCCCCACTATTACGCCGCCGGTAGGCGTTGTGCAAGAGGGTAGTATGGTTACGTTGCCGTTGCCTGTATTGCCTACGCTGTTTACGGGGCTCGAGCCAGAGTTGAACGACCCGCCGCCGCCGGCTGCCTGATAGGTAAGCGCTAATATAAATTCGCCGCCGCAACCGCCGCCGCTATAGCCGCCGCCGCCGCCGCCGCCCACTGCGCCGCAGCGTGCATTACCGCCGCCGCCGCCGCCAAAACCGCCCGGCGCATTGCGTCCGGCATCGCCGCCGCCGCTGCCGCCAGCGCCGCCGGCCAGTGGTCGTATACCTCCGGTGCTATTGAAGGTGCAACCAAAAATACGTCCGTCGTTGCCGTTGCTCAGCCAGCCGCAACCGCCGCCGGCCCAGCCTGCATAGCCTGTCGGCACTACGCCGCCATTGCCGCCGGTGCCTCTGCCAGAGGTAAGGGTATTGCCGTTTATGCCATCGGGCGCCGTAGTAGCGTCCAGTCCGTTTATGCCCACAGGTATGCTCGATTCGTCGTAGCCTGCGCCGCCGCCGCCGCCGGCCGCTTGCATCAGCGTGGTGGTAGCATTGTCCCACACAAACGATCCGCCGCCGCCGCCGCCTACATACATAGCCGTAGTTCCGGTACCGCCCACAAGCACTTTTAATACCTGACCCGGGGTTACCGCAAAATCACCGCTCATTATAGCGCCTCGTCCGCCCACCTGACCGCGTATAGTAGCGCCGCCGCCCTGTGCGCCCTTCGATGTTATGTTAATGCCTGTTACGCCCGGCGGTACAATGTAGGTTTGTATCGTGCCCGGCACATAGGCAAATATGGAAGTTTGCGCATTTGCAGATGCCTCCACGCACAAAAGCGAAAGCATAAGCAGTTTGATGAATTTGTACATTTCTTTAAGATTTTAAGGGTTTAGAATGAACTACTAATGTTACTGAACAAAGAAAGGCAAAACGCCACCGGCATTACTGAATTTTACAGAAATGAAAGTGCATTATTTTGCTATCGCTAAGTTAAATTATTCTTTTGATATCTGTATGTCATTCATAAAATTTAATTTCCATATTCGTTATGTTCGCTCCTAAAATATTTTATATAATTCAGATTACATTATGCGAGACAATAAATACGGTTGTAGCTCAACGTAGCAAAATAAATTGCTCGATATTGCTCCAATGCACGGCCTGAAACTGCGGCTAACTCAGGAATTGCGGTGTGCCGCCCTATCTGCAAAAGCGTAGGTTCCTTATGCCAAAGGTTTGATAGCTTTGCACCTTGTCTTAAGCTTTCCTTTTATTATGCATCAATCAGACGCCGTTGCCGAGGGGTACAAATACTACATACTCAACAAACCCTACGACATGGTATCGCAATTTGTGAGCCCCGACAATGTACGCATGCTGGGTAGTATTAATTTCGACTGGCCCCCGGGCATACATGCCATCGGCCGGCTCGACAACAACTCGGAGGGGCTGCTGATTATGACCACTAATAAGCGTGTAACAAAATTGCTTTTTCAGGGCGAAACACCGCACTGGCGCACTTATCTGGTGCAGGTAAAAAACGTGGTAAGCCCCGAAAGTTTGCATATACTGCGCACTGGTGTGCCTATAATAGTGCAAAACAACGAAACCTACATTACGCCGCCATGCGAAGTACACATTGTAGAAAAACCGGAAGGGCTTTTTGAAAGCGGCAACCGGCCGAAGGAATATGGCGCATATAGCTGGCTGACTATTAGTCTTACAGAAGGTAAGTTTCACCAGGTGCGCAAAATGACCGAGGCGGTGGGGCATAGAGTGCGCCGCCTGATACGAATATCTATAGAAGACCTGCAACTGGGCGACCTGCAACCCGGATGTGTACGAGAAATAGAGGAGGAGCAATTCTTTGAACTGCTAAAAATAAAAAACTGGCGGACGCCGCCGGGATATGCGCCCCGCCCCAAGGGCAGCCACATCAAAAACTAAGCGCTATGTTGCCTACTTTTGCTAACTTTATACAAACTTTCCAAATGCGATTTTCTTTTCTCTTATTGATAGGGTCATTGTTTATAGCTCAGGGCGCTGCTGCACAGGGACGTGTGAAAAGGTATACTACGCCGCTGGCCGGCAAAGTAGTGCTGAGCGAAGTAGTAGATAAATACAATGCGCAGGTATACAGCATGGAGATGCCCGACCCCGACGCAGATATAGAACAAAAGAAACTGGAAGAAGTAAAACGCCAGATAGCGCTAAAATTTCCGAGGCAGACCGACAATACACGCAAGAAAACATCGTCGTCGGTACCGGCGCCGGTGGTAGATATTAGTTTTGTTGCCGACTCTATGTCGGGTATACCGCCCGACAACTGCAGCGCGGTGAGCCGCGGCGGCAAGGCAGTATCTGTAATGAATTCGTCTATAGCGGTGCACGATGCCGCAACCGGCGCCTACCAAAGCCGCAAAAGCCTGAAAGTGTTTTCGGTGAGCGTGGGCTTGAATAATTTCTCGAACGACTACCGCTACGACCCTAAAGTGCTGTACGACCCAGAGGCCGACAAGTTTATCTGTATCATGCTGAATGGCACCGTAGCCTACAACTACATAGTAATAGGCTTCTCTAAAACCAACGACCCTAACGGAGCATGGAACTTCTACAAATTTTATGGCAACTATGCCGGCGACACCACTTGGTTTGATTATCCGGCTATAGCTGTAACCAAAAACGAGTTTTTCTTTACCGGCAACAAAATCATGTTCGATAGTAGCTGGCAGGCGGGCTTCACACAAACGCTCATTTATCAGGTGCGTAAGGAAGATGGCTACAATGGCGATACTGCACTCAACTACCAGATCTGGGACAGTGTAAAGTATAACAACCGCTACCTCCGCTGCCTTTATCCGCTTAACCCCGGCGATACGCTGCAGGGTCCAAGCCAGTACTTCCTCTCTAACCGCAACTTTGATGTAGCTAACGATTCCATTTTCCTGGTTCAGGTGCCCGATACCATTGGTAGCGCCGATTCGTTTTTACGCATCACGCCATTGGTGTCGTCGCTCAACTATGGCGTACCGCCAAACGGCCGCCAACCCGACACCACCAAAACGCTGGCCACCAACGACGGTCGTGTTTTGGGCGGCTTTATCAGGGGCGATGAAATACAGTTTGTGAGTACTTCTGTCAACCCATCAAGCGGCTCCGCAGGTATTTACCATGGCATTATCAGCAATTTCCGCACAGCTCCAGCAGTTACGGGGCGCATTTTCAGCATAGACACCCTCGATTTCGGATATCCGAACATCTCGTTTACCGGCAATGTATTCGGGGTCAATCAGTCCATTATCTCTTTCGAATATTCTGGCCCTACCACCAATCCCGGCTTGGGCGCCATACTTTTCGATGGCAGCAATTTCTCTGATCTGGTAAAAGTGAAAACGGGCGACGGCTCCATCAGCCGCCTGTCGGGCAAGGAGCAGCGCTGGGGCGATTACAGCGGCAATCAGCCCGACTGGTCGAGTCTGGGTTCGGTATGGATAGAGGGTATTTACGGTCGTAAAGACCATTTGTACGGCAACTATCTCGCGCGTTTGTCGTCGCCATTCAAGGTGAGCGTGCCCTCTGTAAAAACCGCAGCAAGAGCTACCGGCAAACTGTTTCCTAATCCTGCATTCGAGTTCATCAGTTTCGAATTTTCAGTAGAGCGCGAGCAAGGTTATAGTTTTGTAATATACGATATGCAGGGGCGCGTGGTAGATAAGCTGACCGACCACCCATGTAAGAGCGGCAGAAACCTGATCAACTTCAATATAGCGCCGCTTGCGCCGGGAACTTATATACTGAAGGCGGTTGGTCAAAATGGCGAAACTATAGACGTGCATACATTTTTAAGGAAATAAGCGGCTTACTCCCCCTTACACTTCCTACCTTTGCCCCCGCTATTATGCAACTGCTTTTTTATCTCGTGCTGGCTTTTCGCGCTATCCGCAACAATCTGTTGCGGTCTGTGCTTACCATAGCTATTATAGGTGTGGGCATCATGGCGTTGGTGGGCATACTTACCTCTATACAGGTAATGAAGGATAGCGTGTACTCCAACTTCAGTAGCATGGGGGTCAATTCGTTTCAGATAACCAGCGATGTGATAAAGAAAAAACGCCGTCGAGGCGGGATGAATGTCAGCGTTGCCGACGGTAAAAACATCACTTACGAAGAAGCTCGCTCCTTTAAAGAGCGCTACAAGTTTCCGGCAACGGTGAGCGTATCTATGAACGGCACCGGCATAGCCACCATACGCTACCGCAGCGAAAAAACCAATCCAAACGTTAGGGTGACCGGCGTAGACGAAACCCATATGGCCGTAACCGACACCAAGCTGGAAGTGGGCCGTAACTTTAGCGCGGCAGAGATCCAATCGGGTAGTTTTGCTTGCATACTGGGCAATGGCGCAGCCAAAAAGCTGTTCAAACGCGATCTGTCGCAGGCTATAAATCAGGTAGTATCGGTGGGCGATGTAAAATGCAGGGTGGTGGGCATCATGGAATCGAAAGGCGGCAGTATGGTAATGGACGCCGACAATACAGTGTTGCTGCCGCTAAACACTGCGCGCGCGCTGTACGGCGGCGAAAACTCGTACCTGATAAGCGTGATGGTGCCCAACGTAAAGAGCAAGGATTTTGCAGCTGAAGAAGCCGAAGGCTTGTTTAGAGTAATACGCCGCCAGCCCCTTGGTGTAGAAAACAACTTTACCGTTACCCAAAACAACGACCTTGTGGCTATAGTGCTCGACAGCATTAAGTATATACAGTGGTCGGCAATAATAATAGGCATTATCACGCTGCTGGGCTCGGTAATAGGGCTTATGAACATTATGCTGGTGTCGGTGGCAGAACGCACGCGCGAGATAGGCGTAAGCAAGGCCCTCGGCGCACGCCCCTCGGCAATAAAAATGCAATTTCTTACAGAGTCGGTAATGATAAGCCTGATGGGCGGCGCGGCAGGGGTGATATTGGGTATACTGCTGGGCAATATAGTTGGGCTATTTTTCAACACCGGTTTTGTAGTGCCGTGGTTGTGGATGAGCATGGGCATTTCGCTTTGCGCCGCAGTAGGCGTTATATCTGGAATTTACCCTGCAATAAAAGCATCAAAACTCGACCCTATTGTAGCGCTACGTTATGAATAACTAAGCGTCAATTGGTTAGAATTGAAAAAAATATTATTGTTATATTCAAAAATGCCGGCCGTAAGTCGGCAATTGATTTTCAATATAGTTTATCTTTGGCAAAAATTGCCGCAACTGTTAATGCATAGCTAATGTGCACAAAAATTTGCAGTTGATTTATAAAGTTTCAACAAAAAAGTATCATGTTAAACATGACAAAAGTCGGGGACATACTTAATAAGTGGAAAAAAAACATAAGCTCCTACGGCATATGTTCGGGCGCATTGTGTACGGCATATATTTGTTTACTATCGGGCGCGGCTTCGGCGCAGATAAGGCATAAGCCCGATGGTCATCGGGGCTCTTTGTATTTTACTGTTGGCTACAACAAACCTACCTACAGTAAGAGTACGATACACATAGAGCAAAAAACGCAGGGCGATAACTACGACCTGCTCAAAGTAAAAGCAGACAATAATAACAAGACCGGCTCTATCGATCCGCTGGCGCTCAATATTCGTGTCGGCTATTATTTCGATTATTATCAGTTGTGGGGCGTAGAATTGAGCTACGATCCGCTGAACTACCACATTACCGACCTGCAAACCATACAGATGAAGGGAACGGTAGGCAATGTGGCCGGGGTAGATGTGAAGCAGGTATTTTCTGAAAAAGCCGGATCGTATTACTACATGGGCGGCGCAAATATGATAGGCCTGAATTTGGTGCGCCGTTACGATTTATGGCCCAGAATGCGTAAAAGTTTTGGCGTAGACGCTATTGGTCGTATTGGCGGCGGGCCATTGATGCCTTCGCTGGAAACCAGCCTGAACGGCAAAACATTTAAAGACCCCCAATTTCAGATGCGCGGATGGAACGTAGGCATTGAAACAGCATTGCGCTTAACCATTAAACACCATCTGTATCTGGAACTATCGCAGAAGTATAACTATGCAATGTATAGCGGTATGAAAACCTATCAGGGTACTGCAAGCCAGAATATAGGCGCTTACCAGATCATTGGCAGCTTGGGCTACACAATAAAAACCACGAAAAGAAACTCCGTATTGTTTGGCTTGTCGAAAAATTAAACAATATTATAGATATTTGTTGCAAAACCCTCTCTGCCTTAGTTTTTCATAGGGCAATATTTTATTTAGCATGTTTACAACGTTATGTAAGAGGCAATTGCAAAACGTTTGCAGGCATTGATTTGTGAGTGTATAATTGCCCAAACACCTATTTTATACCTTAGCAAAATGCGCATTGGCAAGTCATTGTTTGATTTAATCATACGCATAAATGAAATATTAATGTTATCTTATCGTTTGATTATGCAAACTCATGCCAATGTTAGTAAATTAATTATTATTTTTGCCGCAATTGCTACACTATGCCATTGAAAAATACGCTTTTGCGTATATTTGTAATTTTTTTTCTATCATTTACTCTTTTTACAAATATATCAAGCGCACAAATCAGAAAAGGAACCGTCGGGAGAAAGGGTTCATTGTATTTCAGCGCAGGCTGGAATACGGCATGGTATAACCAGCCCACTATACATATTGAACAACCTACGCTTGGAAACTACTACGATATTACAAAAGTAACTGCTGACAATAAGGGCGACAACAAATTTTCGTTTGAAAATCTCAATTACAGACTTGGTTATTATTTCAACTTCGACCAGACTTACGGAATTGAATTGAGCTATGATCCGGTGAACTTTCACGTTAAGGACGGGCAGACGGTTCAATTAAAGGGAATTATCAACGATGTAGCCAACACCACTAAGCAGGCGGTGTTTTCTACTAAAAACGGTTATTTTTATAACATGGGCGGGTCAAACCTGGTACTTGTAAATCTCGTACGCAGGTTTACGCTATACCGCCCTACCTCCAATAACATAGGCGTAGATGCACTGGCTAAATTGGGTATTGGCCCGGTTATGCCCAGCCTCAGCTCTATGCTCGACTCAAATGCCGGCAAAGATCCGGGTTTTGACATGAGGGGCTGGAATGTAGGCGCTGAAGCAGCGCTGCGCGTAACGCTGAAACGATACATATATCTGGAGTTTGCAGGCAAGTACGACTATGCCTCTTACAGCGATCTGAAAGTATACCAGGGTGTAGCCAGCCAAACACTGAGTACTACGGAGTTTATTGCCAGCCTCGGCTTTACTTTCCCCACTATACCCAACAGGCATTTCAATCCGCTGTTTTATAAAGAACCTAAGGTGGTTACCATCCTGCCTCTGTTCACGCTCAACAAGGAGAAAAAGGATATTGACTACAGCGAAAGCAAGAAGAGCAAGAAGAGCAAGGAAATTGAAGCAAAACGCGGTAAGGGTGAAATGGAAGATATTCCTGAGTTTCAGGAAATCGTGGATCGCAGCAACCGCCGTATTAAAGTGGTGGACACTACGCCTATCGACAGCGTTATTTATCGCGCTGTGCTGGATAGCATGAATAAAGCCATTGCCGACAGTCTGGCAAATGTGAACTGGGACGATACGCTGAGCCGCAAAGAGCGGAAACTAAAAGCCAAACTGGAGAAGAAAGAGCGTAAGAACAAGGAAAAAGCCGGCGTAGACAGTCTGGGCAACCCAATAAGCGGAGTAGCCGACAGTCTGCAACCAGCGCAGCCTGCAGGCAATACCGATAGCGCAAAAGCTGAAATGCCGCAAGAGCCTAAAGAACTGAGCAAAAAAGAACTGAAAGCGCTGAAGAAGAAAGAAGAACAGGCGCGTAAAGACAGCATTGCGCTAATGAACGGCGAACCGGTGAAGCTGAGCAAGAAACAACTGAAAGAACAACAGAAAAAAGAAGCAGCAGAGCGTAAAGCCGCCGAGGAAGCGGAACGCAAAGCGGCTGAAGAACTGAAAAAAGCCGAAGCGAAGCCCGAGGAAAAACAACCGGAACCAGAAAAACAACCCGAAGCAGTGAAGCCGGCTGAAAAAGAACCAACTGCTGAGCCCGAAAAACCAAGTAAAAAAGAGCAAAAAGAACTGGAAAAGAAGGCAAAACAAGAAAAGAAAGAGCAGGAGCGTCTGGAGAAAGAAAAACAGAAAGAAGAAGCTAAAGAAAAAGCCCGCTTAGAACAGGAAGCAAAAGCGAAAGCAAAAGAAGAAAAAGAAAATGCGGAAAAGGAAAAGCAGGCGGAAATAGACAAAAAAGAACAGGAGAAAAAAGACAAAGAAGAGAAAATAGCAGAAGAGAAAAAGGCGCGCGAACAAAAAGCAGAAGAAGAGAAAAAAGCACGCGAGGATAAAAAAGAGCAGGAACGCAAGGATAAAGAAGAAGCAAAAGCCAAGCGCGAGCAAGAGCTTAACGACAAGAAGGCAGCCAGAGAAAAAGAAATGGCCGACCTGAAAGCCAAGCGCGATGCAGAACGCGAAGAAGCTAAGAACAAGCGCGAAAAGGAAATGCAGGAGATGAAAGAAAAAAGAGAAAGGGAAATGAGAGAACTGAAAGAAAAAAGAGAAAAAGAACTGCAGGAACTGAAAGAAAAGAGAGAAAAGGAAAAAGAAGAGAAAGAGAAAAAGGATAAAGAAGGTAATTAAGTTAGTCGCCCGGTCTGGAAAGATTGGGCGACTTTTTTTAGCGCCATGCACAGCGATTTAAGCTTGAACCAATACCCACAACAAATTAAAAAAGGGCGGTAACGATATACTTAAATGTACTAATTACAGTTAGCGGCTTTTTAGACATCTTATTGCCCCGAAAGGGCCTGGGATGCTCCCGGGACTATGATTAGTTTAAGCCCATTCGGGCTTGTGCCTGGCAAAGCAAAACCCGTTATTTCAGTTGCATTTTAAGCCCAAATACAAACCTGTTTGATGTGCTGGAATATGCCGAATTAGGAACACAAATTGCTATAATCGGGGCATAACACTAAAATATCGGGGTACGCTATTACACCGGTGCATTCTTTTCTCGGTATATGCTTATCACGTGTGCAAGTGCGCAGGTATATACAATGGGCTTTAGGGCCTTTTCATTGTCTACGCTTATCAATACTATAATCTGGTATTTTCCTGTAGGATAACAACTACCTGAAGGCCGATTAGTGTACTGCCACTTTTCTGGTAAGCTTATGGGTAGCAGTTTGGGCGGTTATCAGGTATATACCGGGCGTAGCGTGCAGCGGTATATATTCCGGTTTATCTACTTTTATGGTTTTGGTGAGTATTTTATCGCCTGCCATATTTGTTACGGTTATCAGCACATCGTCGGGCTCGGGCGCAGTATATACCAGTATGTACTCGTTTGCGGCAGCGGCAGGGGTGATGTTCAGATCGGGCGGCAACGGCGGCGGCGGCGGTGCGCAGTCGGTTAGGGTGCGCACTGTGATCATAGTTGTATCGGCGGCGGCGCCGCAAGCTGTACTGAGCGTGTAGGTTACAGCGGAGCTACCGGGAGCAACAGCATATACTACCCCACTGTCTGATATGGCGGCAATGGCAGCATTGCCGGTTGTCCAGACGCCGCCGGCAATGGCGTTAGCCAGTTGTATAGTATCGCCGGGACATAGCGTTGCAGCGCCGGTTATATGGCCTACTGCGGGCAGCGGATTTATGGTTAGCGTCTTCATGGCGCTTGCTATACCGCATACTGTAGGCACAGTATAGCTTATAGCGGCGCTGCCAGCTATTAGCCCCTTTACAACGCCTGAGTCGGTAACCGACACTGTATTGGCCGAGCTCGTCCAGCGGCCGCCGGCTGTGGCGCACAGCAGCATTATGGAGTCGTTGAGGCAAACGGAAGCCGGCCCGGCTATGGGCGCCACCTCCGGGCAAATAGTCACCGGTTTATCGAACTGTACGCACCAGTTATACAGCTTATTGCCGTATATCGACGGGAAGGTATCGTTGTCGCGCAGGTTGCCGCCTGCGGCTGCGGGTATATGGGCTCCTGGTTGCGCGCCTATAGCGCCAGTGTATGCGTAGCGCAGGCGCGGGTGGGCGCCGGTTGTTTTATTCAGCGTTATCACTACCGAATCGGTTCCCGCAAGCGCAACGCTTATTATTTGCCTCCCCGAATCGTCGGTATATTCAAACCCATAATTGGGGCGCGCCGCAACATTTACCGTATCCAGCGTCAGCCTGCCTGCGGGCACATGCAGGGTAGCGTATACCTTGGTTCCGCTTACCACTATGGCAGTGGGGCTCAGCGGCATCCAGGGCAGGCTGTCTATGGTTACCCGTTTTATCACCTTGCCATAGTATTCGCCCAGCCACCGGTAGCTCTCGGCGGTAAGGTGGTGTTGATCTGAATAGTTTAAAAAATACTTAGGCGTTACCAGGTATATTTTGTTGGGGTTGTTTTCTGCGGCTGCCAGTTGCGCCATAGGCACAGCCGATGTGGCAGTATTGCCAAACAACGAAAAAAACGAACTTAACTGATCTATAAACAGCGGAATGGCGCCGGTTTGTCCCGTAATAGGTTTTATATCGGTCTGAAAGTTGGCTTGCCAGTCGGTAAGGTGTTGTTCGTAATCAGCCAGTACCGAGTCGTAGGCGCGGCTTTGCGGAGCAATAGCGCCATGCTGGTAGTAGTTGTGGTTGTCGGTTTCGCCATGTATTACGGTCAGGGCTATCACTTTGTATGCCCTGTGCAGCGTTGTTGCGGCATATTTTGCATAGCGCACCTGCTGCACGCTATTGTAATACGGAGCGGTGCCTTTTTTAAGTTCGGCATAGCTATAGCCGGGTTTGCCATTATTGGTTACTACTATACTTCTGCCTGTGTCGGCATCATTGGCGCTAATGGTGTTGGCCATTGCGCTGCCCGGCGTTTCGGTAGAGTCGGCCTCGCGCAGCGGTATAAACGTTGTACCCATACCCAAGCCGCTATAGCCGCCGGTAAGCATTTTATTGCCATAAGTTTGGGTACGGCTAAGACCTATGAGCGAATTGTAGCCCACAGACAAACTTTGCCCTGTAGACACTATGCCATAGTACGCCGGGGTTTGCGCACTGGCAGCGTTGGTAAACACCGCCAGCGCTAATGGGAGGATATGTTTGCCGTAAATACTCATGGTGTAGGAGATTGGTCTACTGAATTTACGACTTTTTTACGTTTACAGCAAGTAAATCAGGTACTTATAACATAACTGCAACAGTTACTTATAAAAAGCATTTATCTGCCCCTTGAATGCCACAGGGTCTACTTCGGTAAGGGTAAGCGAATATTTACCGTTGGCAATAGGGGTAAAAGTGAGTATGCCGCCATAAAAACGGTTGTCTATAAGGGCAAACGCTACGTGGTTTATTTTGTAGTTGAGCGGCGATGTGCAGCTAAACGTAACATTGGCATCAGATGTGGTGGCATTTTTGGTGGCAATGATGGTATTTATTTTATCATCGAGCATAAAGGCCCGCATATTGCGTTGCGATGTCAGGTATTTGCCGCTGGTAGATATGGTCATTTCGTAGTTAACCAGGTCTGTGGGCATATGGTAGTAAAAGTCGGCGTTGCAATACTGAAAACTATCAGACACAATGCCCAGCGAATCTTCGAGGCGCGTAAGCGGGTTGACCATGGGAGCTATATAGGCCACCCTACCCGAAACCGTGTCGGTGTTTGGCAGTCCCCAGTTCACTTTGTTTTCTACGGCGTTGGGGCCCGGTCTGCCGGCAAAAAATGCAAATCCTTTTGTGGTGTCTCCATTTCTGGGCACATTGGCGCGGAAGGTAAATCCGGGTTTCAGGTATACAGGCTGACCGCCTTGCGTAGCGTTTATGTATATTTCTCCGCCGCTTACCAGTGGTTGCCCGTCGCTGTAGGGCAGCACGCCAGAAAATATCATATCTCCGCGTTTCAGGTATTCTGCCACTTCTATCTGCACCTTTCCGGTTACGCTGGCTCCTGCGCCATCTTGCAGCGAATTGGCCGGTATGATGAACCGCGTGCCCTTAGATCCATAAAACGACCCGCCAGCGGCAACGTCTATGGTGAAAAAATCTGATTTCGCGCTCAGCAGCCCAAACACAGAATCTAATGTTGGGTAGCTTTTGTAGTATTTGTTTACAACCGGACTATTGTCTTTTTTGTTGCACGACAGGGCTGCGCCG
Source organism: uncultured Flavipsychrobacter sp. (assembly GCA_964561325.1). Taxonomy (GTDB): domain Bacteria; phylum Bacteroidota; class Bacteroidia; order Chitinophagales; family Chitinophagaceae; genus Nemorincola. The sequence goes on along the minus strand of CAZLPE010000013.1, from coordinate 5,648 downwards.
CACAGGGCCGCTACAGCGGCATAAAGGGCAATTTTTTTCATAAGCTTGTAATCAATATTTAGGTTAAAATATCAGTGTTGTATAAGCAACCTACCCGATTGCGCCGCTCCATATAGCGGTTGATTTTAACGTATAACTCGTAGCATATCAAAGACCGTGCCAATATTTAACATTGTTTTCACTCGGCCGTTCGTTGGGCTTCTACAAAGCAAATCCGGCATAAAATGGTTATTATGCCGGATCGCGGTATTATTATCGGTGGGTATTTTATACTCCCTGCCAGTTGCCCGGGTCTAAGCGCCACTGCTCCAGCGTCGCTTTTTGCTCGGGTGTGGTTAGTTTTTGTTCTTCGCCCACTTCCATCAGCGCGCTATAGTTGCTTATGGTGTATAGCGGCACGCCTGCTTTAGCAAATGCCTCGTCGGCCACAGGGAAACCGTAGGTAAACAAGCCGCACATGCCCAGCACTTCTGCGCCTTCCTGACGCAACACGTCTACCACCTGCAGGCTGCTCTTACCTGTGCTTATCAGGTCTTCTATCACCACTACTTTCTGGCCTTTTTCCAGCACACCTTCTATCTGGTTGCCCATGCCATGCTCTTTAGGTTTGGCGCGCACATATATAAAGGGTAGTTTCAGCAGGTCGGCGGCCATAACGCCTATAGCTATACCTGCGGTAGCTACGCCAGCTATCACTTCGGCATCCGGAAAACGGTCAAGGATCATATTGGCCAGCTCGCTTTTCACAAAGTCGCGTACATAGGGATACGACAGTACCTTGCGGTTGTCGCAATACACCGGCGACTTCCATCCCGATGCCCATGTATATGGTTTTTGCAGGTTGATTTGTAATGCCTTAATTTGCATTAGTTTCTCGGCAAAATGTTTTGGAGTGCTCATAACAACCCAAACGTACGCCAATTAGCTTAACCTTCAAAAAAACGGGCGGTATGAATTTCTTTCAAAAAATATATTACAATGATAAACCGCTGATAGTTACTACCGACAAGGATGCGTACCTACGCGAAACCCCTGCCGCTACCGACTATATTTTGTTTGAAGGCAGCGCCAAGCGCAACTTTACGCAGGCGTTGCGCCATATGGAGAAACCGCACATAAAAGGCGCTATAATAGAAGACACCACGGCAGATGCGCTGCAACAAGCGCTGAGCGCAATGTTTACTCCGCTGGACGCTGCCGGAGGGGTGGTGTATAACGAAGATGGCGCAATACTGATGATATATCGTCGCGGCAAGTGGGACCTACCTAAAGGCAAACTGGACGAGGGCGAAAATATAGACGAATGCGCCCTGCGCGAGGTGCGCGAAGAAACAGGTCTGCAAAACCTGACACTGAACGAAAAAATAACAGACACCTACCACATATATGTGCAAAACCAGGAGCAAATACTGAAGCGCACGGCATGGTATAAAATGCAGGGAACAATAGCCGACGCCCTGTTGCCGCAAAAGGAGGAAAACATACTGGAGGCGCGATGGGTAGCCACCGCCGACCTCGCACCCATTGTAGTCCGTACCTACGAGGCTATTAGAGAAGTGCTGCGCGAGGTTGGGCTAAGCTGTTAGCGCGGTATACCCTATGCCATTTTATTACTGAAAAAGGTCAGGTATTTTGCCTCCCATATTTGATAAGAGCATGTTAATGATACAATTCTTTAATTGATAATATAGCATAGCGCAAGAAAAATTATTATCATTACACCGGGCGAAAGTTATGGATATTCAGAAACTGGACATTGGTGTGTTGATAATAGGCGCAGGCCCTGCCGGCGCAGGGGTGTCGTTCTTCCTTTCTAAATTTAAAATACCTCATATTGTTGTCGAGCGCGAGGTGTTTCCGCGCGATAAGGTGTGCGGCGACGCCTGTAGCGGCAAGACAACATCGGTTATAGGAAAGGCTAATCCGGAGTGGCTGGAGGAATTGTACCGCAACCGAACCCAGTATCTGCCATCGTGGGGGGTAAAATTTGCTGCGCCAAACGGTAAGTCGCTCAGTATCCCCTTCAACCCCAAGCGCACAAAAACCACCAAGGCTCCCGGCTTTATAGCGCCACGCCTTACTTTCGACAATTTCCTGTTCGAGAAAATGCAGTCGCCCTACTGCACTATCTACCAGGGCGCGCAGGTAAAAAGCATATACAACGCCCCCGACAAGGTAACCGTACATGTGCTGCACGAGGGTGTAGACTATATGATAGCCACAGACATACTGGTAGGGGCCGATGGAGATAAAAGCATAGTAAGGAAGAAATATATAGTAGAAAACGAAGTGTCTAAAACCGCCGCCGTAGGGCTACGTTCCTACTACGAAGGGGTAACGGGTATGAGCCGCGAAAACTATATAGAGCTGCATTTTTTGCCCGAGATACTGCCCGGCTACCTATGGATATTCCCCATGGGCAACGGTATGGCCAATGTGGGCGTAGGTATGCTGTCGGAGGTGGTGCGCAAACGCAAGATGAACCTGCGCGACGAAATGATGTATGCCATAAAAAACAATCCGCACATTGCGCCCCGGTTTGAAGAGGCGAAACTGGTTGATAAAGTATATGGGTGGGGCTTGCCGCTGGCGGCCAAGAAGAAGAAACCCATATCGGGCGATAATTTTTTGCTGGTGGGCGATGCCGCCTGCCTCATAGACCCCTTTACGGGCGAGGGCATAGGCAATGCACTGTTCAGCGGTATGAAAGCGGCCGAGGCCATACGGCGGGGCATTGAGCGAAGCGATTTTTCGAGATTGTTTTTTAAAGACGCTTACGACAAAGAAGTATACGACGCCCTTGCCGACGAACTGAAAGCCAGTATGTGGCTTCAGAAAATATGCAAATACCCATGGATGGTAAATATGCTGATCAACAAAGCCAATAAGAGCGTTTCGCTTCAAGAAACCATCATCGGCATGTTCTCCGACGTAGAAATGCGCCGTCAACTGGGCAATCCCTCCTTCTACCTGAAGGCGCTGATGAACAAATAGTACATCATTATTTACGCATTGGTGGCAATTGTAGCCGGGCTATGTATAGTGCGGTGAGGCAATAGCGCTTACCTTTGCACAATAGCAATACACCATATGGCTAACTACAGTAATGCGCGCGCCTTGCGGGCGCTGATAAAAGCCAGTTTACAGGCCATAGTAAAGAGTCCGTCGGCAATAGTGTTCACTATAGCGTTCCCGCTTATATTCATTCTTGTATTTGGCTTTCTGGGCGGCGGGGGCGGCTTTAAGATAGCTGTGGCGCCGGCGCCGGGCGCCGATACCGCCAACGCCATGTATGGCATGCTGCGGCAAATACCCACCCTGAAATGGGTAATAAAAGACACAGCTACTACCAACAAGCTACTGAAACAGGGCGATATAGTTGCCACAATAGCCATTGAACCACAACCAGCAGGCGCAAAACCAGCATTCAAAATTCACCTGAATGCAGCGTCGTCTGAGGCAGACAAGGCAATGCAGCTAAAAAGTATGCTGGCCAGTCTGGTGATGCAACAGGACCCCGCAATACAACAACGGCAGGCCGAACTGCTAAGTATAGATATACACATGAGCGAATCGCGCGACTATAAGACCATAGATTTTATACTGCCGGGACAGTTGAGCTTTTCGCTGCTGGCATCTGGAGTGTTTGGTACGGCATTCGTGTTTTTTAATCTGCGGCAAACGCTGGTGCTGAAACGTTTTTTTGCCACCCCTGTGCGGCGCGAGGTGATTGTTATTGCCGAGGGTATAGCCCGCATGCTGTTTCAATTGCTGGGGGCGGTTATTATTATTTCGGTAGGTTATTTTGCATTTGGATTTACGCTCTACAATGGCTGGATCACATTTATAGAAATGCTGGCCGTGTGCGCGCTTAGTCTGCTGCTTTTTATGGGACTTGGTTTTGTGGTGAGCAGTCTTGCCAGAAGCGAATCGGCCATACCGCCGCTGTCTAACCTCATAACGCTGCCGCAGTTTCTGCTGGCCGGCACCTTTTTCTCAATAGATAATTTCCCTAAGTGGCTGCAGCCGTTTTGCCGGGCATTGCCGCTTACCTATGTAAACGATGCACTACGCAAGATAGCGTTCGACGGAGCAGGGTTTATGGAAATAAAAATGGATCTGCTGGCGCTGCTGATTTGGGGTGTGGTGATCTATGCCGCTGCCGGCAGGCTGTTTAAGTGGGAGTAGCCGGGCATAGCGGGTGGAGTAGTTTTGCCCGTATCTTTGTTGGCGGCATTGCCGCTTTTTAACTCAATTTATTGTTCTGAATGTCTGAACTTGTTATTTATACCGATGGGTCGGCGCGCGGCAATCCCGGCAATGGCGGCTATGGCGCTGTGCTGCACTATGGCGGAGCTATAAAAGAAATATCGCAGGGGTTTAAGCACACCACCAACAACCGTATGGAGCTAATGGCGGTAATAGAGGCGCTGAAACTTCTGAAACGCGAAAATCTGGATATTACTATTTACACAGACTCGGCATATGTGGTAAACTCGGTAGAAAAAAAATGGGTGTTCGGCTGGGTAAAGAAGGGCTTTGAAGGCAAGAAAAACCCCGACCTGTGGAGGCAGTTTTTGACAGAATACAAGAAACACAAAATAAAATTTGTGTGGGTAAAAGGGCATGCCGATAACAAATGGAACAACCGCTGCGATACGCTTGCCACCCAGGCAGCCGATGGCGGCAACCTGCTGGACGATGTGGGCTACGAAGGATAAATATCTACCCACAGCGCTCAATGCAATAATTGAAGTAGGAAAACTATTGTAATATCTATTTGTGTTCCTAATTCGGCATATTCCAACACATCAACAGGTTTGTATTTGTGCTTAAAATGCAATCGCGATAACGGATACTGCTTTGCCGGATAAAAGCCCGAACGGGCTTAAACTAATAATAACCCCGGGAGCATCCCGGGTTAAGGAATATACACCACATCAACCCGGAACGGGTTGAACTTAAAGGGATCATATGGGTTTTTTGTTACCAATACCTAACTATCCAGCAAATACACATATTCCGTTATTTCCTGCTTGCGGGCATAGGCATAATATTGATCTTCGGCTATTTTTTTGAAGCCGCACTTAGTAAGTACGCGCGCCGACCCAATATTATCGAATGCTACCCTGCCATATAGCGGCCTGTGCGTGGCAATAGTCAAAAATTGTTGCAGCGCAGCCGTGGTTATGCCCCTGTTCCAGTAGGCTCTGGCTATGCCATAGGCGATTTGCAGATCGCGCTCAAGCAGCCAGGTAGATATGCTGCCCACCACAATACCATCTACCAGTATCGTTCTTATGTTTATAGTTTCATCGGCCAGCAGTTTGTTCCATTTGGCTGTGTAGGCCTCTTTATCTTTCCATTTTTCGTTTACAAATGCAGCCATATAGCCAGCCTCGTCATCTGCCTGAAAGGCAAACAACGCTTCCAGATCTTCGGGGGTGGTGCGTCTTAATACTATCTGCGGCGTTGCTGTGTCAGGGTTCATAGCGTTTTGTTTTTGAGTAGTGCAAAATAGGCTTTTGAGCGGGCAGGAACAAGAAACGATATTTTTTATGGCAAATTGTGCTCAATCCTTTCCTGAAAATGGCGGCTAATAAAAAATAAAAACGAAATTTGAGTAAGCTGCACAAGCAAGCGAAAAA
>CAZLPE010000012.1:26791-49193 GCA_964561325.1 uncultured Flavipsychrobacter sp. | reverse complement strand
ATCTGGGCGACCGCTATGCTACCGAAGCCGACCTGATAGCAAGGATGAAAAAACTGACCGAGAAAATAGATGTAACGCGTTATTTTACAGACGAATACAGGTTGCGGCGCGCCGAAGCGGCCTAATGTATATGTGCCGGCGGTAGGTAAATAGCTGCATAAAAAATCATATCAGCCGCTTAAACCCTTTTTTACTACTTTTGCATTAAATGTTATTTATGCATATTCGTTCAGGCATGTTGTTTACCGCTTTAGTTGCAGGTAGTTGTTGTTCGCAGGTTATGGCGCAAAGCAAGGCATTCCGTAAAATGGAAAAGCAAATAAGGGCAGACATAACGCTGCTGGCTTCCGACTCGCTGGAAGGTCGCCGCACAGGTATGGATGGAGAAGTAAAGGCCGCCAACTATATAGAGAGCAGGTACAAGGGAATGAAGATTGGTCCTTATAAAAACCAATACCGGCATCCGTTTCAGTTTATATATGGCAAAGAGGTGGTTGCCGGTAGCGCTATCCGCGTAGGCGGCGCGGCGCTGGTACTAAACGAAGAATGTTTTCCGCTGCCGTTTAGCGCCAGCAAGCGCGTGACCAGCGAAATACTGCCCGATGTAATGGAGCAGGGTAGCGTGTGGATGGTGCCGCTGTATAGCGACCCGGAGCAGGCAAAAGATGCCCACTTCAACTGGGAGAAAACCATGTTTGAGCGGGCTAAAGAAGCAGAACGGCAGGGCGCGTCGGGCGTGCTGTTTTACGACAACTTTGGCAGCAAGTACGAGCCCACCTACAATCGCCATTCTGAATACGAATCGATTGGTATACCTGTAGCATTTTTATTGCACAAGGGATATAAGCAACACATTGCCGAAGGTAAAAATCAGGTAAGTATAGAGCTGAACATAACGCTGAAAAAAGCCGAACGCTCTGGAACCAACCTGGCCGCATATATAGACAATAAAGCAAAGTACACAGTAGTATTGGGCGGGCATTACGACCACCTGGGGTATGGCGAAGACGGCAACAGCCTGCACGCCAATGCCACTAAAGAACACCAGATACACCATGGCGCCGACGACAATGCAAGCGGCACGGCGGCGGTGCTGGCTATGGCCAAGTGGATAAAAAGTAAGAAACTGCACAATTATAATTATCTGTTCCTCAATTTTTCGGGCGAGGAACTGGGGCTTTTTGGCTCTAAGATGTTTGTAAAAGAGCAGGGGCTGGACAGCAACCAGATTGCCTATATGATAAACATGGATATGGTGGGCAGGCTAAACGACAGCACGCACGCGCTTACGGTGGGCGGCATAGGCACATCGCCGGCATGGAGCGAGGTGGTGAATATGGCCGGTCCGGATTTTAAGGTGGTGATAGACAGTTCAGGTATTGGCCCGTCTGATCATACCAGTTTTTATAATGCGGGTATACCGGTGTTGTTCTTTTTCTCGGGCACCCACAAAGACTACCACAAGCCTACCGATGTGGCCGACCTGATTAACTATGACGGCGAAACCAAGATACTTACCTATGTAAGTAATGTGGTAGGCAAAATGGATAAAGAAAAAATAAAACCTACCTATACCGTAACCAAGCAAAAGTCTACAGGCGGCAGGTCGAGTTTTAAAGTAACGCTTGGCGTTATGCCCGACTATACCTATCAGGATGGCGGACTGAAAGTGGATGGAGTAACCGATAACAGACCGGCGGCAAAAGCAGGCGTAAAGGCGGGAGACATTATAACAAAGCTGGGCGATGTGAAGATACTGGGTATGGGTAGCTATATGGAAGCATTGGGCAAATTTGCACCCGGCGACAAAACGCAGATTACCTTAATACGCGCCGGTCAGGAAATGACCTTGCCGATAGAGATGATGGCGAAATAGCGATAAGTGATTGAATTGTAAACGGCTTTCTTTTACAGGAAGCCGTTTTTTTGTGTAGTAGGGCGATGTGTAAGGAGCGTAAGCATAAAGCAACAGGGCTGTTTCCGGTTAGGAAACAGCCCTGTAAAAAAGCAGAATATTATCTACAGATAATTATTTCTTAGTTTCAGTTGCTGGAGCAGCAGCAGGAGCGGCAGCTTTAGCAGTGTCAGTAGCTGGCTTAGCAGTAGTATCGGCTGGAGCAGCAGCAGGAGCTGGAGTTGGTTCAGCAGCAGGAGCAGCAGCAACTGTGTCAGCAGCTGGCTTTTCGCCTTCGCCACCACCGCATGATACTACAAACAGACTCATTGTCAAAGCAAGCATTGATAATTTTACAAGTTTCATTTTTCTATTTTTTTAGTTGGTTATGCACATTTATACCGTAGCAGAAAAAAGGTAACCCTCGTTTTGAAAAAATATTTTGGAATTTTTTTTTCGGCCTGTTTTCAGTCTGTTTTCCATAGTTGTTGGCTGGCGTTGCTTGCAGGGAAAAAGAGTAAAGAGTAGCGCGGGTTATGTTTTTGCAACAGCCATAAAAACAAAAAGGCTGCCTCCGTATAGAGGCAGCCCTGTGTATAACATCTTAAAAAGATAATTATTTTTTAGTTTCAGTTGCTGGAGCAGCAGCAGGAGCGGCAGCTTTAGCAGTGTCAGTAGCTGGCTTAGCAGTAGTATCGGCTGGAGCAGCAGCAGGAGCTGGAGTTGGTTCAGCAGCAGGAGCAGCAGCAACTGTGTCAGCAGCTGGCTTTTCGCCTTCGCCACCACCGCATGATACTACAAACAGACTCATTGTCAAAGCAAGCATTGATAATTTTACAAGTTTCATTTTTCTGTTTTTTTAGTTGGTTATGCACATTTATACCGCTACAGGAAAAAGGTAACCCGCTTTTTGAAAAAATATTTTTTCGAGACAGATTCCGGTATGCTTTATGATGAATTTCAGCTGAACTATTCCATTGATTGGTTTGCAAAATTGCTCAGCCGCCGGTAATAAAAGGGTATAAAAAGGAAAGAGGCTGCACTCCGTAGGGAAGTGCAGCCTCTTTATATTATTGCTTTTCAGCAAATTATTTTTTCTTTTCTTCAGCTTTAGGAGCAGCGGCTGGAGCGGCAGCAGGAGCAGCAGCTTTAGCAGTGTCGGTAGCTGGCTTAGCAGTAGAATCAGCAGCAGCTGGAGCCGGAGCCGGAGTTGGTTCAGCAGCAGGAGTAGCAGGAGCAGCAGCAACTGTGTCAGCAGCTGGTTTTTCACCTTCGCCACCACCGCATGATACTACAAAAAGGCTCATTGAAAGAGCAAGCATAGATAATTTTACAAGTTTCATATTGTTCGTTTTTAGTTGGTTATGCACATTTATACCGCAACAAGAAAAAGGTAACCCGCTATTTCAGAAAAAAAGTTTGATTTTTTTTGAGCGGGTTTTTAATCGGTTTTATACGATGGCAACTCCGGACATTAATACGAAAACCAGCATATAAACAGAGGGGCGCTATCTGTTTATTATGACAACTTTATGAAAGAAAACCATGGCGGTATAATCTTTTAGATATTACTTTTGATGCTTAAAGTTGTAAAACTATTTGAAATGAGAAAGTCTGCGCTTCTGTTTATTGCTATGTCTGTAATGGGCTCTTTTTTTTATAGCTGCACACCATCTACCCCCAAGGCAGCTGTAGTAGCAGCCGCTACCACAACGGCGGCCACTCCCGGCGGCGGCGCAAAAATAGCCTATGTAAACATAGACACGCTGGAAGATAAGTACGAGTTGCTAAAAACAAAGCGTACCGACTTCAGGAGCAGACAAGGGCAGATGGAGGCAGAATTGCAACGCTCGTTTCAGCAAATGCAAGCCGATGCGGCAGAAGTGCAAAAAAAGGCGCAGGCCAATACCCTGACGCAAAGTGAATATGAAGCCGCGCAGAAAAGGCTGATGCAGATGCAGCAGAGCCTGGAAACCCGTAAGCAGACCCTTACGGAGCAGCTAATGGCCGAGCAGGAGAAATTTAACAAGGAACTAAAAGCAAGCCTGGACGCTTTTTTAGAAGAGTACAATAAAACGCACGGATTCGATTATATACTCTCTTATTCTGCAGCTGGCTCGTCTATCCTTTATGTAAACAAGCAAATGGATATTACGAAGGACGTAGTAGACGGAATGAATGCAGCGGCAAAAAATGGCGGCGATAAGAAAAATAAATAGTATTTTTCTGAAAATCGCTTCTTTTGGAACAAAACAACATTAGCAAAACTGATTCTAACGGTTCGTTCAGCCGTTCGCTAAGCCTCCTCGACGGGGCTTTGTTGGTTATAGGCTCTATGATAGGGTCGGGTATATTTATCGTCTCGGCCGATATAACCCGTCAGTTGGGCAGCGCCGGATGGCTGGTGGCAGTATGGCTGTTGTCGGGTTTTATTACGCTGGCCGCCGCCCTTAGTTATGGCGAGCTCAGCGGTATGTACCCCAATGCGGGTGGGCAGTACGTATATCTCCGCGAGGCTTTTGGTAAGCTATATGGTTTTCTTTACGGATGGTCTTTTTTTGCGGTGATACAAACAGGCACTATTGCCGCTGTGGGCGTAGGGTTTGCAAAGTTTACCGGTTACCTCATACCCAGCCTGGGCGATAGCAACATTTTGTATGGCGATCCCAAGGGCTTTAGCATATCGGCGGCGCAGCTGTTAGGCATTGCCATTATTTTTCTGCTCACCTATATCAACACCCGCGGCATTAAGAGCGGTAAGTGGATACAGTTTTTCTTCACCTTTGCTAAGATGGCCGCTATGGCTGCGCTTGTCATTTTTGGCGTGATACTGGTAAAAGACCATAGTATCTGGCAAATGAACTGGCAAAATGCGTGGATGGCTGTTACGACCACTAAATCTGCAACGGGCGTAATAACCCGCGAAAGCCTGATAGGGCTTTCAGTAATGGGCCCGCTGTGCGCCGCCATGGTGGGCGCGCTATTCTCGAGCGATGCATGGAACAATGTAACCTTTATAGCCGGCGAAATAAAACGCCCGGAGCGCAACATTGGCCTTAGCCTGCTGATAGGCACAGTGGTGGTAACTGTGATATACATAGCCATGAACCTGATGTACCTGAATGTACTGACGCTCACCGAAATAGCCAATGCGCCATCGGATAGGGTAGCTTTGGCAGCCGCGCTCAAGATATTTGGCTCGGGTGGCACAGTGTTTATAGCGTTGATGATTATGGTGTCTACTTTCGGATGCAACAATGGACTAATTCTATCCGGCGCGCGCGTGTATTATACCATGGCCAACGATGGCCTTTTTCTACCCGCCGCCGCCCGCCTCAACGGCAAGGGCGTACCCGCCGCTGCCTTGTGGATGCAGTTTGTATGGGCTTCGGTATTGTGCCTGAGCGGTAAGTATGGCGACCTGCTCGATTTTATTATTTTCACCGTATTGCTGTTTTATATACTTACCATAGCCGGTATTTTTAAGCTGCGCCGCACACAGCCCAACATGCCGCGCCCTTACAAAGCGTTTGGCTACCCGGTAATACCTATGGTGTATATAATTTTGGCATCTACGGTTTGCGTAGTTTTGCTCAAATTTAAGCCCACATATACCTGGCCTGGCCTGATAATAGTATTGCTGGGTATACCGATTTACTTTTTTCTTGAAAGCAGCAATAAAGCAAAAACTGCATAGCGTAGGTTGGGGCGCATTGTTTACGAATTTTAAAACAGCCATGTAGCATTGCCCGGAGCAATGCCTGATGGCACACAGGTTATGAACAAAACAGAAGTACAGAATATATTTGACCGGATGGATAGCCTGCACGTAGTAGTGGTGGGCGACGTGATGCTGGATAACTACTGGTGGGGCAATGTAGACCGTATATCGCCCGAGGCGCCGGTGCCGGTAGTGGCGCTCACCCGTCATGAAAGCAGGCTTGGCGGCGCTGCAAATGTGGCGCTTAATTGCCGCGCATTGGGCGCAAAAGTGACATTGGCCAGCGTGACCGGCGACGATACCAGCGCTACATTGCTGATAAAACTGGCAGCCGATGCAGGTATAGACACCAGCCTAATAATGAAAAGCTGGCGCCGGCCAACAACCACAAAAACGCGTGTAATAAGCAGGAATCAGCAAATGATGCGTATAGACGACGAGGTTACCGACGAATTGTATCTTGAAGAAGAACATCCGTTTATAGACCTTACGCTACGCTACTTGCAAAGAGTAAAGCCCGATGTGCTGATTTTTGAAGACTATAATAAAGGGGTGCTGAAAGACAATGTGATCAAGCGGATAGTAGCCCATTGCAAAGAAATAGGCATCATTACTGCCGTAGACCCCAAGCGCAAAAACTTTTTGTCGTACAAGGACGTTACCATTTTTAAGCCGAACCTCAAAGAAGTGCGCGAGGGGCTGAACATGGAGCTGGAAAATTGCGATCTTCCGGAACTGGACGGTGTGCACCGCAAGCTGAATGAAGAGTTGCATCACGATATCACCTTCATTACGCTCAGCGAGCGCGGCGTGTTTTTTAATAATGGGTTTTCATCCGCTATTATTCCATCGCGTATCCGCAATATTGCCGATGTATCTGGCGCTGGCGATACGGTGATAGCTACCGCAACGCTGGTTTACGCCCTTACCAAGGACGTAGAACTAATGGCCGAAATATCTAACCTTGCCGGCGGACTGGTATGCGAAGAAGTAGGCGTGGTAAGCGTAAAAAAAGAAAAACTACGCAGAGAGACCGAGGCGTTGTTGTGTGTGTAGTAGTGGTGGGTAAAATCTTAAGGTTGTTCGGATAGTGAGGATTGCTCATAGAACAGCCTTTTCAATACCTCGCTATCATTCCTCCGTCCTATTGCGTATTTTTACGCAAAGCCATTGTTATGTTTCATCGTTTGTGTGTTTTGTTGGCAGTTGCGGTTGTTGGGGTAGGTTGTGGCGATGCCAAAATAAAAGCCGACCTTATTGTGCACCATGCGCGTATCTATACCATAGACAGCGCTTTTGCCATAACGGAAGCCATGGCGGTAAAAGATGGTAAGATACTGGCTACTGGTGCAAACGATAAAATACTTAATACCTACGCTGCCGATAGCGTTTCTGATGCCGGAGGCAAAGCGGTTTATCCCGGATTTATAGATGCGCACGCTCATTTTTTGGGATATGGCAGGGGCTTGTTTGAAGTTGGGCTATACGACTGCGCTAACTGGGATAGCGCTGTGGCGAGGATTGATGATTTTGGTAAGAAGCGCCCTGCCGAACCTTGGATCAGGGGCCGTGGCTGGGATCAAAACGCGTGGCCGGGCAAGCAATACCCCGACAATAGTGCGCTGAATAAATTGTTTCCTGCCAAACCGGTATTGCTGCAGCGCGTAGATGGCCATGCCGCCATAGCCAATGCCGAAGCGCTGCGGCTGGCAGGCATAACGCCCGATACCAAAATAAGCGGTGGAGAAATAGAAGTAAAAAACGGACAACTTACAGGCCTGCTGATAGATAATGCTGTAGACCTGGTAACCAAAATAATACCCGCGCCCACCAAAGCCGACTATGCCAAGTGGCTGACGGCTGCACAAAAAAACTGTTTTGCCCAAGGGCTTACTACCGTGGCCGATTGTGGACTGATGCACTACGAGGTAGCCATGATAGATACCCTGCAGCAGCAGGACGTACTGCAAATGCGCCTCTACGCGCTACTGAGCGACGATACCGCCAACTACCGTCGCTACCTGCCTAAGGGACCTTATAAGACGGATCGCCTGTACATAAAAGGTATAAAAGCATATGCCGACGGCGCGCTGGGTAGCCGTGGCGCCTGCCTGCTGCACCCCTACAACGACAAACCCGGTTCGCATGGCTTTTTGCTGAGTCCGCAAAGCCATTTCGACTCGCTGGCTAAGATGCTGCTGGCTACCGATTTTCAGCTATGCACCCATGCCATAGGCGACAGCGGCAACCGTATGGTACTGGGCATATACAGCAAATACCTCACCCCCGGCAACGACCGCCGCTGGCGGATAGAACACGCCCAGATAGTACATCCTGCCGATTTTGCCGCCTTTGGTAAGGCCGCTATAATACCCTCTGTGCAGCCCACCCATGCCACCAGCGATATGCTGTGGGCTATAGACCGCATAGGCGCCGACAGGCTGAAGGGAGGCTATGCCTACCAACAACTGCTACAGCAAAACGGCTGGCTGCCCTTGGGTACCGATTTTCCGGTAGAAGATATATCGCCGTTCAAGACTTTTTATGCCGCCGTGGTGCGTAAAGATGCGCAAGGCCGCCCGGATGCAGGTTTTCAAAAAGAGAACGCCCTTACCCGAGAACAGGCGCTGCGCGGCATGACGATTTGGGCGGCTAAGGGCTGCTTTCTGGAAAATGAGGTAGGAAGTATAGAAGTAGGTAAGAAAGCCGATTTTATTATAGTGGATAAAGATTTGATGACCGTAGCAGAGAGCGAGCTATTGGGTGTGAAGGTGCTGCGGACATGGGTAGGGGGTAGGAGGGTGTGGTAATGCGAGAATTCTTCAACCTTTTCCTGTGAAAATTGAGTTTAGGTATATTTCACAAAGCGCTACCAAACCAGCAAAAATTAAAAATGCCAATAGAATTTTGTTGATTTTGCGTGAATTTTTGGCTTTCCAATTAGTGAGTAAATGAATAATCGTTATTAATGAGACAGTTGAAACAAAGAAATTATAAAACTCAAATTCACCTCTGGTAATTCCCTTATAGTACATATAAAAATCCGCATTCAATCCTGAATGGCCAGCAAATGAAGAGTAAAATGACCCACCATAAAACAATATGCAAAGAAGACAGATTATTACTGCAATAAGCGCAAGTATATGTTGGTATAATCTCATTAGTTGTCAAATATAATCGAACCAATCAATTACAAACAAGGCAGCAGGTATTGACTTCCTACTTTAATGCTGCTACCAGCGATATGCTGTGGGTATTAGACTGCATGGGCCTTGGCTCTGAAAGTCGATTTTGTAGCCAATTGAGATTCTTGAGTGTGCTTAATACCAATTGGCGTTTATTATTCGGCCTATCCCAACACATAAACATGTTTGTAATTGCGCTTAAAATGCAACTGAAATAAGGGGTTTTGCTTTGCCGGAAAAAGCCCGAATGGGCTTAAACAAATAATAACCCCGGGAGCATCCCGGGGTGAGAAATATACAGCACATCAACCCGGAACGGGTTGAACTTGAAGGGATTATATGGTTTTTTGTTGCCAATACCATGTTCAACACCTTCGGAGTTGAACCTCATTTTTCTGATTACCGGAGGCTTCACCTCCGGCTATTCAAATTTTAGCCCATTCGGGCTAAGTACAAATTGCAACAAAATTGAGATTTGACAACTTTTAAGAAAGTTGTCAAATCTGAGTTGTGCAACATGAAAGTTATACCAAGTATAACAATTGCAAAATGCACAAAACAATACCGTCTTTAGTTTAAGAAGCGCTACTTCGGGCTAATATTCTTTAATCAAAGTCTGTAATGGTATATGTAGTGATTCATGTAGCTTGCGTTATTATCTGCTGTTTTCGCAAATGCAAGACTATTTTTTTGATCCATCGACCGTGATAAAAATAACAAGCCTGATATTGGCTCCGTTGGATTGTTACTTACGGACTACAGTAATTAGCACAAACCGGACGGCAAATGATGCTGTTGCAGCGGTAGTCGCACCAATATTCTAACCTTTCTTTTCCCTAAATTCACATTGCATTTTTTCAGGAATATTAATTAAATTTGAACGTTAGAACGTTTTGCGGGGCTATGCGCCGCTTGGTGTTCTATTGTGCTGCCCTGTATTATTGGGGGGGCATTGTACTATCAACTATTCAGAAACGCTTATAAAGTAAAAAGAGCTATGAGCAAGCAATATTATGTGGAGAGCAAGCCCAATTCGGGTGGTATGGGGAGTGGTAAGGCGCCTGCGCCGGCTACGGGTAAGTATGCCTACGTAAACGACGAACCCTACGAGATTCTGGAAGGAGACACAATATTGTCGCTGCTGCGCAGGCATTTTGGCGAATATGCGCCCCCCACGCTGTGCGATGCGCCCAATCTCGACCCGTTTGGGTCGTGCAGGGTGTGCAGCGTAGATGTGGCGGTGGCTAAGGGCGGCGCCGTAAAAACTATGGCGTCGTGCCATACGCCCATTATGCCGGGCTGGTTTGTGTATCCCGAAAGCGACAGGGTGCAGAAGCTGCGCAAAAACATAGTAGAACTGGTGCTTACAGACCATCCGCTGGACTGTCTGACCTGCGAGGTAAATAATAATTGCGAGTTGCAAACAGTGGCGGCGCGCGTGGGTATTCGCGATGTGCGCTACCCCGAGGGTAAAAACCACCTCGACCGCAAAAAAGACAAGAGCCATGCCTACATGACTTCCGATTTCTCTAAGTGCATCAACTGTTTCCGTTGTGTGCGCGCTTGCGATGAGGTGCAGGGTCAGTTTGTGCTCAGCATGGGCGGTCGCGGTTTCGATAGCCATATCATCAAGAGTCTGGAAGTAAACTTTGAGCAGTCCGACTGTGTAAGCTGCGGCGCTTGTGCGCAGGCATGTCCTACATCAGCAATATCAGATATATTTGAATCGAAATCCATAGCCGTTGACGAAAAGGTGCGCACCATATGCACCTATTGCGGCGTGGGTTGCAACCTGGAGGTAGCGGTAAAAGGCGGCAAGGTAAAATCTATACAAGCCCCCTACGATGCCGATGTAAATCAGGGGCATACCTGCCTGAAGGGCCGGTTTGCATTCTCGTTCTACAATCATCCGGAGCGATTGAAAACGCCGCTCATCAAGCGCAATGGCGTGTTTGAAGCCGCCACCTGGGACGAAGCATACGACTATATAGCTGCCAAGCTCACCAAGATAAAGCAGGAGAATGGTCCTGATTTTATTGCTGCTGTGTCTAGCGCACGCGGAACGAATGAAGAGAATTACCTGATGCAGAAATTCATCAGGGCGGTAATAGGCACCAACAATATAGACAGTTGCGCCCGCGTATGCCATTCGCCTACTGCATTGGGTATGCAGCGCACCTTTGGCACAGGAGCCGCTACCAACTCTATAAAAGACCTGAAACTGACCGACTGTATCATGGTGATTGGCGCTAACCCAACATCGGGACACCCGGTTACGGGCGCCAAGCTGAAGCAGGTAGCCATAAGCGGCCGCACCAGTATAGTAATAGACCCAAGGCGCACAGAGCTGGCCGAATATGCCACCTACCACCTGCAGCTACGCCCCGGCACCAATGTGGCCGTGCTGAACATGATGCTGTACTACATAATAGCAGAAGGGCTGGAAGACAAAAACTTTATTGCCAACCGTACCGAAGGCTACGAAGAATTTAAAGCCAACATTCTGAAGCTGGACATTGATGAAATGGAGCGCGTTTCGGGTGTGGACAGAGAGCTGGTGCGCAAGGCGGCTATAGCCTATGCCACCGCGCCCAACGCCATGAGCTTCCACGGACTGGGTGTTACAGAGCATTCGCAGGGTACGTTTGCCATAATGCAGATAACAGATCTGGCAATGATAACCGGTAACATAGGCCGTCCGGGAGTAGGCGTAAACCCACTGCGCGGACAAAACAATGTGCAGGGCGCGGCCGATATGGGCTGTCAGCCGCATCAGGGCGCCGGCTATTTTGATGTAACCGACCCGATATATCATAAGCGTTACGAGGAGTTTTATAATGCCAAGCTACCCAACTATGTAGGGTACA
Organism: uncultured Flavipsychrobacter sp.; assembly: GCA_964561325.1. Lineage (GTDB taxonomy): Bacteria > Bacteroidota > Bacteroidia > Chitinophagales > Chitinophagaceae > Nemorincola. Next base: position 37,526 of record CAZLPE010000012.1, on the reverse strand, counting down.
AAATACCCCAGATGTATGACGCTGCCCTTAGCGGCAAGCTAAAAGCAATGTGGGTAATAGGCGAAGATATGGCGCAGACCGACCCCAACACACACCATGTAAAAGCGGCGCTGGGCAAGCTGGAGTTGTTTGTAGTGCAGGAGTTGTTTATGACCGAGACAGCCAAACTGGCCGATGTGGTGTTGCCTGCGGCGTCGTTTTTAGAGAAAAGCGGAACGTTTACCAATGGCGAGCGCAGAATACAACGCGTAAATAAAGTAGTAGAACCCATACCGGGCGTAAAATCGGACGGACAGATAATAGTGGATATTATGAACCGCATGGGCTATACGCAACCCGAATACAATCCGGAATGGGTGTTGGAGGAGATTTCGCAGATAATACCCTTCTTTGAGGGTGTAAAATGGAACGAACTGGGTACTAACGGCAAGCAATGGCCGGTAAATAAGGATGGCAAGGGTACAGATATACTGCACATTGGTTCGTTTAAAAGAGGGTTGGGCAAGTTTGTGTACAACGACTGGCGCGAATCGGAAGAGCTGGTGAAAAACGGTAAGGAGTATCCATACATCATCACCACCAACCGCGAACTGGAACACTACAACTGCGGCGCCATGACCCGCAGAACAAACAATGCGTTGATAATAACCGACGACGTATTGCTGATAAACCCCGCCGATGCCGCTAAACACAATATTAGCGAAGGCGATATGGTATGCGTAGAATCGGTAAGAGGCAAGGTTGATGTGAAAGCCCGCATAACCGATGAGGTGAAGCCCGGCGTACTGAGCAGTACTTTCCACTTCCCTGAAATATCGCTAAACAACATAACCAGTAGCGTTTGCGACAGCGAAGCGCTTTGCCCTGAGTATAAAGTAGTAGCGGTAAACATACGCAAGAGCAAGGGGCAGTACAAGAATGCCGGTGTAATGGCGTAGAGATTACTTTTTTACCTTAATAAACAAGTCCCCGTCAGTGATGGCCGGGGACTTGTTATTTTAGGGTATTGCACTTTACTTTCCTGTTCAAATGCGGGTATCTATGGCAAGTTTTGATCGTTTTTTGCAGCCTCCAGCCCGCTCGCCCTTTTAGCTTGCAGCTCTGCCAAACGTTGTTTACCATAAGACATCCGCGTGATGGCTACAAACAATACCGGCACGATGAATATGGCCAGCGAACTGGCTGCCACCATGCCGCCCAATACGGTAAACCCAATGGTGCGGCGAGCAACAGCTCCCGCCCCCGATGCCAGTACCAGCGGCATAACGCCCAATATAAAGGCTAAAGAAGTCATAAGTATGGGGCGTAAGCGCAGCCGAACAGCGCGAAGTGTGGCTGCAATCAATTCTTCTCCATTATCAACGCTTTCTTTGGCAAATTCTACTATCAATATCGCATTTTTGGCAGCAAGCCCTATCAGGGTTATCAGTCCTATCTGGGCATATACGTTGTTGGTGAGCGATGGAACAAAGGTGAGCGTCAGGATAGCGCCAAATGCGCCCACCGGCACAGACAGCAATACAGAAAACGGCACCGACCAGCTTTCGTATAATGCAGCCAGAAACAAGAACACGAATACTATGGAGAGTATAAAGATGTACACCGTTTTAGACCCTGCTTGCAACTCCTCATAACTCAATCCGGAAAATTCGTAGCCATAGCCTTGCGGCAGCGTTTTTGCTGCCACCTCTTTCAGCGCATCCAGCGCCTGGCCGCTACTGTAGCCAGCCTTGGGCGAGCCATCTACCTGCGCCGACCTGAATATGTTGAAGTGCGATATAAGCGGCGCGGTTTCTATAGGGTTGTAGGTAATAAACGAACTCAGCGGAACCATCTGTCCTGTTTGGTTGCGCACATAGTATTTATCCATTTCGCTCACCAGCGTGCGATACGTAGTATCGGCCTGCACTACTACGTGAAAGTTGCGGTTGTATATAGATATGTCGTTTACATAAAAGCTACCCATGTAGGTTTGTATAGCAGAAAAAACATCGGATATAGCAACGCCCATTTTTTTGCATTTTTCACGGTCCACTGTAATGTTGTAAGCCGGTGTGTGCGCGCCATAGAAGCTGAATGCAGAACCTATAGCAGGGTGCTTGTTGGCTTCTGCCAAAAAACCGCGCACTACTTTTTCAAACGCCTTTACGTCATCGGTAGTCTGCCGCTGTTGTATCTGTATGCTGAAGCCGGCAGTTTGTCCGAGACCCGGTATGGGCGGCGGCGGTATTACTATCACATTGGCCTGTTTTAGTCCGGCGGCGGCAATACGTTTTTTCAACACATCTATCAGCATAGGCACCTGCTCTTCTGGCTTGGTGCGTTCGTCCCAGGGTTTTAGCTGGCAAAACACGGTGCCGCTGTTCGATTTTGTAGAGAAGTTCACCACATTCAGGCCGCCCAGCGCTGCGTAGTGGCCTATGCCCGGCGTTTCGCCTATCACTTTCATCAGTTTGTGCAGTACATCCAGCGTGCTGCTGGTAGACGAAGCTTCGGGCAGCTCGAAGGTAATAAACATACGTCCGTCGTCTTCCAGCGGTATAAATCCTGTAGGCTTGGCTTTAAACAGCATTGTTGTGCCCACGCCCACGCATATCAGCAATATTATGGCCAATTTAGATGCCTTTATGCTTGCGCTAACGCCGCGTGTATAGCTATTGGTAAAACGCAGAAACCACTCATTAAATCGGTAGAAGAACTGGTTGAGGCCCTTAGCTTCTTTATTGATTTGCGATGGTTTGAGTAGCAGAATGCATAAAGCAGGGGTAAGCGATAGCGCCACAAATGCCGACAGCAACACAGAAATGGCAATAGTGATGGCAAACTGCTGATAGAGCCTGCCCACAATGCCGGGAACAAAGCCCACAGGTACAAACACCGCGGCCAGTATAAGGGCAATAGCTACTACAGGACCCGATATGTCTTTCATTGCATTGTAGGTGGCTTCGCGGGCGCTCATTTTCTGGTGGTCTATGTAGTGTTGCACTGCCTCTACCACCACTATAGCATCGTCTACCACTATACCTATAGCCAGTACGAAACCAAACATGGTAAGCGTGTTGATGGTGAAGCCCAGCGGAATGAAGAATATAAACGTGCCTACTATAGATACCGGTATGGCCAGCATGGGTATGAGCGTAGCGCGCCAGTTTTGCAAAAACAAGAACACCACAATAGCCACAAGGCCCAATGCCTCAAAAAGCGTAACTATCACCTCATGCAGCGATACCTTGATAACCGTTACAGACTCAAACGGCACGCTGTAATCTATATCTTTTGGAAAGGTTTTTTTCAGTTCTTCCATTTTGGCATATACGCCTTCTGCAATGTCGAGGGCATTGCTGCCGGGCGCCTGATAAATGAGCATGTACGATGCCCGTTTACCGTCTACATAAGAGTTGCTGGCATACGAAAACTTGCCCAGTTCTATACGCGCCACGTCTTTCAGATACACCAGAGCGCCGGTAGCGGGTATTGTTTTCACCACAATGTTTTCAAAATCCGATGTTTTATTGAGCCGACCGTTGACCAATAAGCTGTATTCAAACACCTGATCGCTGAACTGTGGCGGGGTACCTACCGACCCTGCCGATACCTGTACGTTTTGCTCGGCAATAGCAGCGTTTATGTCGCCGGCTGTAAGGCCATATTCTGCCAGTTTATCGGGTTTCAGCCATACGCGCATACTGAAGTCGTCGGTGCGCTGCACCACATCGCCTACGCCTTTTACACGGAGCAGGGCGTCTTTAATAAATATGTTTGTATAATTGTCTACAAAGGTTACATTGTGTGTGCCGTTTGGCGAATACAGCGCCACCAGCATCAGTATGCTGGGGTTGCGCTTGCGCACCGTCAGGCCCAGGCGTTTTACCACATCGGGTAGCTGCGGTGTAGCTATGCTCACTCTGTTTTGCACATCCAGCGTAGCCACATCTATGTTAGTGCCTATGCCAAAGGTTACGTTTATCGACATAGATCCGTTGCCTGTGCTGTTGCTTTGCAGGTATTGCATGCCCGGCGTGCCGTTTATCTGGGTTTCTACAGGCGTGGCCATTGTTTGCTCTACCGTTTGCGCATCGGCGCCGGTAAACTGCCCCGTTACCTGCACTACCGGCGGCGTAATTTCGGGATATTGCCCTACCGACAAATTGACGATGCATATAGCGCCTACTATAAGCAGCGCTATTGATATGACAATTGCGGTAACAGGCCGCTTGATAAATGTATTCGCAATCATATGCAGTGTAGAAATAAGGTCAAAATATCAGGCCAGCGTGCGCTGAATCCCTAACTAAATACCCGCTTGCCAACGCAACCGGAAAGTGGGTTTTGTTTATTTTTTGTCGGGTGCGCCCGGGGCTTTGGTGGTTATCAGTGAGCCGTCGTGCAGTTTTTGCACACCGTCTACAATAATCTCTTCGCCTTCCGCCAATCCACTTTTCACTATTACTTTATCGCCAATGGTTTGTCCCAGTGTCACTTTTCTTTGCATGGCATGCAGCGCCTTTACCGCCGGTGGGGCATCTTTTGGCATAGGCGGGTTGGGTAGCAGCGTATCTAAGGCAGTGTATACAAAATACTCACCCATTTGTTCTACAACTGCCTTTAGTGGAGCTACCAGTTTGGCGGAGGTGTCGGCGCTGCGCACTTTTACATTGCAGCTCATACCGGCTCGTAATATGCCTTCCGGGTTCGGAAACTTCAATCGTATAGTCAGGGTGCCTGTTTGCGGATTAACGCCCCGGTCTATTACCGCTATTTCGCCGGTATATTTATAAGGTGTGTTGTCGGGCAGCAGCAGGTGGAATATAGAGTCGGCAGGTTTGGCGTGTTGCAGGTCGGCAAATCGGGGTATCTGTTTTTCGTTGATGGCAAAATCTACCATTACTGGCCCATCGGTAGAAATAGTGTTCAGTATCGTTACCCCCTTGGTAACGTTGGTTCCTAATTTAACCTGCGATATGCCTATCGTGCCGTCGAACGGCGCTTTAATAATGGCGTAGTTGAGGTCTGTGCCAGCCTTTGTTACCTCCTGATTGGCCGCCGCGAGTTGGCTTTTAGCGTTTTGGAGGGTAGTGAGCGCATGGTCCAGCGTTTGTTTGGCTATAGCTTCGTGCTGGTTCAGGTAGTTATATCGGTCGGCATCTTTCTGCGCCTGCTCCATATTGGCCTGCGCTACCCGGGCGTTAGCCTGCGCCTGATTGTAGGCTGCCAGGTACTTGCTGTCGTCTATGGCATATAGTTTTTGCCCCTTGGATACCTTTTGGCCTTCTGTGAAAAAAATGCCGGTCACATATCCCTCGGTTGCGGGTCTGAGCTCTACTTGCATTGTAGCTGTTACCACACCCGGAAATTTATCGAAATACAGCGCTTTTTGGGCTTGCACCTGATACAAGTTTACGGGCGCCGGTATATTGGCCGGGTTTGGAGCCGGCGGCTGATTGCCTCCGCAAGCCGCCGCTGCAATGGTAATTAAAGCTATACCCGTATATAAAAGAGACCTGTTCATTTTTGGTTTGTATTAAAGTTTATATTTCTGTAGACAAGTTGCCCATAGCTTTTTCCAGATCTATTTTGCTGGTTAGCAGCTGAAACAATGCATTGATATAGTTTATTTCGGCTGTTTGCAGGTCGCTTTCAGCCACTATTACATCTAGGTAGGTTTTTACGCCTTCGCTGTACTGTAGTTTCACAATATTGTACACTTCTTTGGCCATAGCCACATTGTCGCCTTGAGCGCGCAGGTAATACAGATTGCTTTTGTAGCCGGCCAGCGCCTGCTGATACTGGCTGAAAATATTCAGCTTCAGGTTTACCTCATCCCAATCGAGCCTGCGCTCTATGAGCTGGGCTTTATGTAGATTTTCTACTCTGCGAAAACCGGTAAACAGCGGAATGTTGAGTGTGAAGCCAAACAGTGAGTAAGGGAATGCGCGCGAATAGAGATCGCTGAACTTATTGTTTTGAAACTGGTAGTTGTAGTTGTAAAAGCCGGAGAGCGAAGGCAGAAAACCGAGTTGGTAGTATAGCGTAGATTCGTGCTGTATTCTTTTGGCTGTCTGGTATCGTTGATATTCTATGCGTTTTTCGTATTGCAGCACGGCTGTAGTATCTGTTATTACCTCCTGCATCATTTGTGCGGTATCGAATCGGATGCTGAGCGGCTGCTCCGGCGGATAGCCCATCATTTGTTTCAGCGAGGCATATTTTGCGTTCACCACTTCAGTGGCTGCCTTTAGTCGCGATAAAGCGTTGTTTAGCGCAATAGACGCTTGTTTGTAATCTACTTTGTCTACTATGCCGCTTACAAACCTATTGTAGGCGTCGGTCTGATTTTTTTTCAGTCGGGCGGTGTCTTCGCGGTATACGCCGGTTTGCTCTATGCTCAGCAAAAGATCGTAAAACGCCTTGCTTACATTGGCTACGAGATTTATTTTCGTTTCGGCGGCGTTTAGTTTTGCCGCTTGCGTATTCAGTTTTGCCGCTTTTGCGGCAAGCATCACATCGGTATTAAAGATGGTTTGGGTAGCCGCAAGCGATGGCACAGACGTATTGAATACGCCCGTATGCACCGGCGTCGATACGCCGTTGATAGGCAGGAAAGAAGTAGGTAATTCCAAATAATGGGTAAGGCCGGCATTGGCATTTATTTGCGGCATCCAAGCCGAAAACGCGATAGCGTTGTTGGTGCGCGCAATCGATTCGTCGATTGAGGCCTGATTGATAGCAGGTTGATTTTTAACTGCATATTGCAGGCATTGCGTTAGTGTTAGCGGTTCGGTAGACGTTTGTTGTGCATAGGTCAGAGGAGACAAAACAAACAACAACAAAAGCGGAGCAATGGTTTTTTTTAGCATAAAGTCATACTGCAATCTTTTTGTAATTGGGTGTCCAAGTACATGATTACCAACATAATGGAACATTTTTTGATGAAAAAATGACGCATTTGCAGCAATCTGCTGTGCAATTACTGTTGTAAAGGTACCAATTAGCCCGAAAGCAGATGTAGATACTTCTATTGTTTTTATTGATTTTAAGCTGATTTGATCTCTTTCGCGGCGCAAAAAATTATTGTTTCCTGTGCCTTCTTCAGTTTCGAAGCAATCGTTTATTTGTAATAGCGGATATTGGTTTATGTAAAGCATTGAAGCAAAACCGCGAACATTTTTTGTGATTATAGGGGTTACTTAGTCGCGGTTTACTATGTGTGTATTGTTGCAATGTTATGTACAGTACAGGCGAACCGTTTGCGGGTAGAAGTTTATAAAAGCGTTAACAAAAGGAATTGGGCGGCGGTGGGCATAAAAAGACCCGCAAAAAGCGGGTCGGATAAAGTAAAAATATCTGGTTTGCCAACAGATTAATAAACAGTACAAGTCCATTTTTCTCCGGGCTGCGTAGTGTCGTAGCTGTTGCATTGATTTTTAGCGTCGTCAAAAACCTGACTGCCCAGATCTTTCACAAAAACCACTTCGTTGTTGTAAGAGCAGGTGCAATGGTACAGTTTTTTGCATGAGAACAAAGACGACAAGCTAATAATGCTGAATAAGATAACAATTAATGAGTATGTTGCTTTTTTCATTTCCTGCGAATTATTGAAGTAGGAGCGAATTTAGTTATTATATTTCAGGAAAGGAAAAAATATTGGTTTTTCCTTTCCTGAAAATGTGGTTGTCAGCCTGTTTACTGAAATGTTATTTGGTAGTAGACGGCTTACCGTACAACTTGCTTTTTATCAGACCCATTTTGTGTAGTCTGTGCGTGAGCGATACCCTCAGTACGCCGCGACCATACTTCATACTACGCGAGAAGTTGATGCTCGATGCTTCTTCAAAATACTTTGTAGGGCAGGTTACTTCCGCTATCTCAAAGCCATTCATGAAAATCTGAGAAATCATTTCGTTGTCAAAAACGAAGTCGTCGCTGTTATGAGTAAAGTCGATAGAGCGAATTACCTCGGCGCTAAATGCACGGTATCCGGTATGGTATTCGCTCAGTTTTTGGCGCAGCATAATGTTTTCAAACAGCGTAAGGCAGCGGTTGAAGACATATTTGTACAATGGCATGCCGCCGCGCAATGCGCCCTGCCCCAGTATACGTGAGCCGAGTACTACGGGATAAACATCGTTTGCGATGATAGACGACATAGCAAGCAGTAGCTTAGGCGTATACTGATAATCGGGGTGCAGCATTATCACTATGTCTGCGCCCAATTCAAGCGCTTTTCTGTAACAACTTTTCTGGTTGCCGCCATAGCCTTTATTCACTTCGTGTTTTACGATGTGCTTTATACCAAGACGTTTACCTTCGCCTACTGTGTCATCTCGGCTATTATCATCTACAAGCACTACTTCATCCACTATATCAAGTGGTATCTCTTTATATGTCCGTTCCAGTGTTAGGGCCGCATTATATGCGGGCAATACAACAACTATTTTCTTACCGTTGAGCATAATTATTGGGCAAAAGTAATATTAATCCCGAAAAATAGGGATAAGTTAAGAAAAATTGATTACTACTTTCTGGTTATCTTTAAATTATTGCTCTGTATATTACTTTTTCTAGGGGCATAACAGCTTGTAAATGCCTGTCAGAGCCCATTCACAGAAAATGTACCATTTGTTACCGCTGTAGCATCGGCGCATGTAAAGCTGAAAGTACCCTTTATTCTGGGTGTTGTTTCCGTTATGTTTATTGTGCCCGATGTGGCATAAGTGTAAGAGCCCGATGTGCCTGTAGCATAAAATTGTGCAGCAGCATCGCCGGCATCTATTGATTTTGTACCGGTCGTTATCGCGCTGTTTATATTGAGCACAATGATGCGCCCGGCAAAAGATGTACCCCTTATGTAGGTAGTGGTCATACCGCCCGACGACGAATAGGAAGCCGAAGCCAGCGTATCGCCGTATGCCGTGAAGGTTGAGTCGCCCACCTTGGCGGTAAAATACGTAGGCGATACAGGGGTAGTAGTAGTTTTATCTTCTTTTTTGCAGCTTGTTATCTGCGATAGCAAGGCGACAGATAGAAGGATAAGGGATGCGGTATTTTTCATTTTTTTGAGTATATCTGTACACAAATCTAATAGCGTTATGCTGTTTATTTTATAAATTCCATGTGGGTAACTATCAGGTTGCTGTTGGCTCTTGCCAGCACATGCCCCTTCATGTTGTATACATGGCATTCTACATTGATTATTTTTTTGCCCGCTCTGAGCACTTTCGATACTGCTCGCAATTGCTCGCCCTCCTTTATGGCATAAAGGAAGTCTACATTCAGCGACATAGATGTGTAGTGCTGCGCCGAGTCGAGGCTAACCACCGACCAACCTATGGCTTCATCTATCACCAGACTCATCATTCCTCCATGTATGTTGCCGTATGGGTTGGTCATGTCGTGGCTTACAGTGACCAGTAGCGACGCCGTGCCGCGTTGTATATCTTCGAGCGTAAAACCGAGCCAGTTGCCGGCAGGCGACCGCGAGTCTTTCACTTGTTTACCTACATAGGTATCTTTAATCCATTGCAGCACGCTGCCGCTCGGAACTTCTTTATAACTCATACTGCAAAGGTAGGAGTAAAGCGGCTGCAACAGCAGGTCTGTGAACAGGGTAGAGGTTAAATAAATTAAAAAATTATTGCAGATTAAGCGCGTGAGTATTGCAACATTATGTACGTAACCGTAGGGGCAGACACACTGGTCTGCCTACCTCGCGAAGGTTACGCCACACGCATCAACGCCACTATGTATACGTAATCGTAGGGGCAGACCCATGTGTCTGCCCTACTCGCGAAGGGCGAGCCATTCATAACAGCGCAACAATGTGTACGCAACCGTAGGGGCAGACCCATGTGTCTGCCCTTCTCGCGTAGGGCGCGCCATACATATAAGCGCAAAAACGGTACGTAATCGTAGGGGCAGACCCATGTGTCTGCCCTTCTCGCGAAGGGCGCGCCACACACATCAGTGCTATGATGTATGCGTAATCGTAGGGCAGACCCATGTGTCTCCCACCTCGCGAGGAGATAGATAATAAGGGTAGGAATTAAATATTACACCGGTATTGCCAACTCGACATAACCGACTTTTTTCAAGATCGCATTAATCAGTTACAAACTACCATCTTCGAATACCCTATTTTTGAGAGAACATTTAATAGCAAGACCCCAACAATTTCATGAACGGCAACCAGACATACGACCCTTTAATTCATCATCGTAAATCGATAAGGTTAAATGGTTACGATTATTCTTTGGCAGGAGCTTATTTCATAACAATTTGTGTTCAACATCGAGACTGCTTGTTTGGCACGGTTAAAGAACATGAAATGATGTTAAATCCTGCCGGTTTAATGATTGATAAATGGTGGCAAAAAATACCCGAAAAATTTCCGGATATAGATTTGGGGGAATACCAAATTATGCCCAATCATTTCCACGCTATCGTTGTAAATAATGGTTCGTTCGACCGAACACCATTGGAAAACACTACGGCAGTAAAGGATAATGTATTGGGATTGCATACTTCATCTCCATTATATCAATTGGTGCAATGGTTTAAAACAATGACTACCAACGAATATATTAGAAATGTAAAAACGGACAATTGGACGCCTTTCAAAGGCAAATTATGGCAAAGAAACTACTACGAACACATTATACGTAACGCCGAATCAGGGGTCAACATAAACAATTACATAAAAAATAATCCTGCAAATTGGGAAGAAGATATTTTTTTT
>CAZLPE010000012.1:7633-26691 GCA_964561325.1 uncultured Flavipsychrobacter sp. | reverse complement strand
CATAAACAATTACATAAAAAATAATCCTGCAAATTGGGAAGAAGATATTTTTTTTTCATTTTTAGGTAGAGATGCGTTGATATTACTACGGATCAATTATTGATGTGTATGCGTGTTGCGCGCCATTCGCGAGCCGGGTAGACGTGGGTCTGACCACACGGTTGCGTAAACGTTTTTGCGTTGATGTGTGTTGCGCATCCTTCGCGAGCCGGGCAGACACACGGGTCTGCCCCTACGATTACGTACCGTTTTTGCGTTGATGTGTGTTGCGCATCCTTCGCGAGCCGGGCAGACACATGGGTCTGCCCCTACGATTGCGTACGCGTTTTGCGTTGATTTGTGTGGCCCCTCTGCGCGAGGTGGGTAGACACGGGTTTGCCCACACGGTTAGGTACACGTTTTTGCGTTGATGTGTGTTGCGCGCCCTTCGCGAGTAGGGCAGACACATGGGTCTGTCCCTACGGTTGCATAAACGTTTTTGCGTTGATTTGTGTTGCGCCGCCTACGATTGCGTACCAGGTCAGGTCCATTACAGTGTATCCACTTCTTTAAACGGCCGGAGCGGAGCTATTTCTTCGCTCATGGTTTTCAGCTCTATGATTACTTTTTCCAGCGATACCATCTGCGCATCGTTCAGGGCAAATGGCGTAGGCGGTAAGCTGAATGGGTCGAGCAATTTAGGTAGAACCGTATGGTCGTCAAGAATAGGTAGCAGCCGCATTACATGATTGAAGCAATCCAGACACTCAGCTATTTTGGCTTGTTGTGCTGGTGATGCTGTGGTTGCATGGTCGGTCTTTTTTTCGTCTTGTTCCAGGTGAATGTTGTTCAGATTGCGGGTAATGCGCACATTGTAGGTGATAATCTGGTAGTACACCTCCGACTTGTCAGCGCCGGGCTCATCCATATACCTGTTGAAGGAGTCGAATACATTACTGTTTTGCGATTCTGCCAGTCTTTTGTTGCGGGTCCAGTTTACAATACGCTCCGGTGCAAAGAATGTATTGCTGAAATAGCTGTAGTTCGACTGTATAGCCGCAGCCAGGTGTGCGGGCAGCCATTTCTTGTCCCAGGTGGGCAGCAGCGCAAAGCCCGAAAATATAGCCAGCATTGCCCCGCCTATGGTTAGCAGGGCGCGTGTTACCATCAATTCGTCGTTGTAAGCAGCCTCAAGGTTGAACAGCAGCACAAGGTTGAGCGTAATGAAAAATGCCGCAACAGCATAATTCCGACGCACATAATAGACCATGAGCACAAAGGTGATAAACAGTATGCCCTCGGTGATATGCAGGCCGGTAGGCACATGCAGCAGCATACTGCCGGCGAGGCCGCCCAAAAGTGTTCCGGTAACCCGTTCGATAGCTTTTTTGAATGTAGCTCCAAAATAGGGTTGTATAATTATCATGACACTGAACGGCAGCCAATAGCCGTGGTCTATATGCAAAGCCCGCGACAGGAACAGCGCCAGCGTAACCGCTATTGCCGACCGTAGTGCGTAGCGGGTGGTTAGGGTGTCCAGATTGAACAATACGCGCAGGCTGCTGAGCAGGTAGCGTGGTTTGAGCAGGAATAGGGTTTTAAGAAACGAGTAAGACCGGTATACGGGCATATCTTTACCCATTGCATCTACCCGCAATAAAGCGTTTTCAAGCAGCCTTACGGTACGTTCCACCAGTTGCAGTATACGGTTTATAGCGCGTAGTTGCGTTTCATCTTGCGGCAGTTGGTATTGCTTTATCAGTACCACCAGTTTTTTCAGGCGGTTGATCTGCGAGCCGGCCAGTAGTTTTTCTTCCGGCTTCAGGGTAATAACAAAAATAGATATCCGGTTGATGGCTTCTTTAAGCGCGCTAAACAGCGTAGCGGCTTTTATGCGTAGTGTCTCGTCGAGGCCGGCAATGTCTATATGTTCCATTTCGCCGGCTATAGATATTACGTTGGCGGCAGCGAGGCCTGCCACCTTGCGCAACATGGCCAGTTGGTATTGCTGGTTGTCTTTTTGGCTCACCTGATGCGCCATACGGCTGTAAAACTCATACGAATTGTCTATGGCGGTGCGCACATCGTTTTCTTTAGCATACACATCGCCTGTCAGTTTTCGCGACGAAGTATCGGCGGCGCTGCGCGATATGCTACTGACCAGCGACGCTATAGAACGCCATATGAGCGCTATTTGCCTGCGGAAGGGTTCCTGCCCGGGCATAACAGCCGATGTGGTTAACCCTACAAACACAGCCCAACCTGCGCCAATGGCTATGAGTTGGAGCCGGAGGGTAATAGCGGCAGGGTTTGTTTCGGGAAACGCATTGCCAATAATAAACAACAGATAAACGCAAATGGCCAAACCGCTGGCGCGGTCGCCAAGATTTTTGAGCAGCGTGGCCAAAAAGCCTACTGCAAACATTGCGGACAAGCTAAGCCACATGCTGCCGGCAGTAAGCTGACCCGCCAATGCAAAAAGGAGGGCCAATGCAGAGCCAGCCAGCAATGTGCGCACCCGCCATGCAAACGAGCCCTTCATTTCTACCCACGATACCGCTTCGGCGGTGAGCGTTATCCACACAGCATTGTCGAGGCGGCCTACTGCCAGCCCCCAGATGATAGGTACTGTGCCGGCCAGCGCCATGCGCACTCCCCAACTGAGCATTGGTTCAAAACTTTCGTTTTGCATCAGTCGGTTCAGGCGTTTGTATGATTGCAGGTAGGCCACGTTGCGTTATTAGTTCGTTGGTGATATTTTGGTGAGTGTGGCTTGGTTTATTCTGCCAGCAGCTTATCCACTACCGTTGCTATTTGCCTTTCTGTAACCGTGCCTTCTACAAATTTCTTATAGTTTTTACCGGTATGTACAATTGCAGTAGCGGGTATAGATCCCTCCCACGTTTCTTCAATAAGCGGAATAAATACATTGGGGTTGGTGTCCGACATCCATACTACTTCGGGCGTCATACGCTTGCGCTCCAGAAAACGGGCGAGTTTGAATGGATAATCTTCCTTGAAGTCGAGGCTGACCAAAAGTACTTTTACCGGCTTACCGGCATAGCGTTGCTGCAAGGCGTTAAACTCCGGCAGCTCTGCAACGCAGGGCGGGCACCAGGTAGCCCAAAAGTTGACTATGTAAACAGTGTCTTTGGCAGCGGTACGTGCAATTATCTGCTTGGCGTTAAGTGCAGGTATTTGCTGCGCATGAGCCGAAACCCCTATGGCGAGCAGAATAAAAAATAAAAACAGCTTTTTCATACAGGGTAACTTTTAGCGGCAAAACTACCATAAAACTGTTGCCCGTACTAACGTGGGTCTCGCTTATAACAAAGTATTATTATCTGACTGCCGAAGGTTTGGTAAGTAGGTTGCCGTTGTTGGCCGGACGATCAGAGCGGGGCGTTTGTACAGCGACAGCAAACATGATATTTATTGGCTGATTGTTTAAGGTTTTTGCGCTAAGTTTGTTGCCGCTATGGATAAGTTGTCGATATTAAAACAAAAGAAACAGGAAGCGCTGAAAGGCGGCGGCGAAAAGCGTATTGACGCGCAACACAGTAAGGGTAAATTGTCGGCGCGCGAGCGTGTGCAACTGCTCATGGACGAAGGCTCTTTTGAAGAAATAGGAATGTTGGTAAGGCACCGCAGTCACGACTTCGGTATGGAGAAAGAGGTGTATTCGGGCGATGGCGTAGTAACTGGCTTTGGAACTGTCAATGGTCGTCTTACGTATGTTTTTTCGCAAGACTTTACCGTATTTGGCGGTAGCCTTTCTGAAACACAGGCAGAGAAAATAGTGAAGATACTGGAACTGGCAATGCAAAATGGCGCGCCGGTAGTAGGGCTAAACGATAGCGGCGGCGCCCGTATACAAGAGGGCGTTGTGTCGCTGGGCGGATATGCCGATATTTTTTACAGAAACGTGAAGGCATCGGGTGTAGTGCCGCAGATATCTGCAATAATGGGTCCTTGCGCCGGCGGCGCTGTTTATTCGCCCGCGCTCACAGACTTTATACTGATGGTGGAAAACACATCGTATATGTTTGTAACCGGGCCAAACGTACTGAAAACGGTAACGCATGAAAACGTGACCAGCGAAGAGCTGGGCGGCGCACATACCCATGCTACAAAATCGGGAGTAACGCATTTTGCCTGCGCTAATGAGATAGAATGCATTGAGCACATCAAGAAATTGCTCAGCTTTATGCCGCAAAACTGTGAAGAAGATGCGCCTACCTACGAATATACAACAACCGATGAACACCGTGCGGCGCTAAACAATATAGTGCCCGAAAATCCTAATCAGCCTTACGATATTAAGGAAGTGATAGCGGAGATAACTGATACAGATTCGTTTCTGGAGGTGCAGCGCGAATATGCCGAAAACATTGTAGTGGGCTTTGCCCGGTTGGGCGGCCGCAGCATAGGCATAGTAGCCAATCAGCCTACATACCTTGCGGGCGTGCTTGATAACAACTCGAGCATCAAGAGCGCTCGTTTTGTGCGCTTTTGCGATTCATTCAACATACCGTTATTGGTAATTGTAGACGTTCCCGGCTTCCTTCCCGGCACAGACCAGGAGTGGAATGGTATCATCATCAACGGCGCAAAACTGCTGTATGCGCTCAGCGAGGCTACCGTGCCAAAGATTACTGTAATTACCCGCAAAGCGTATGGCGGAGCGTATGATGTGATGAACTCTAAACATATAGGCGCTGACCTGAACTACGCATGGCCATCGGCCGAGATTGCGGTACTGGGCGCTAAGGGCGCCGCGGAGATCATTTTCAAAAAAGAAATATCGGAAGCCGCCGACCCTGCCGCTAAGCTCAAAGAAAAAGAAGCAGAATATGTAGAGAAATTTGCCAACCCATATACCGCGGCAGCGCGCGGGTTTATAGATGAAGTAATAGAACCATCTGAAACGCGCATCAAGTTGCTGAAAGGGTTTAAGATGCTGGAAAACAAAGTAGCGCATATGCCTAAGCGCAAGCACAGCAATATGCCGTTGTAAAAAGTATTTTAGCTGTAATTATTCAGAGCGGTTGCATCGGTTGGTGCAACCGTTTTTTTATTTCTTTTTTCGCGGCGCACGGTGTTTTACCTCGCCTATCAGAAAACCATATGGTTTTAGTGGTTCTATGTTGTCGCATAGTATTTTCACTACACCCAGCGCAGGTATGGCCAGCATCATGCCGGGCACCCCCCACAGCATTTCGCCAAGCACAATCACAATTATGGTGCACAGCGGATTTATGCTGACACGGGCCCCAACAACCAGCGGCTCAAGAAAATAGGTTTGCGTAAACTGTACTATGCCATATACCGTCAGCACCCACGCCGCCATGCCTGCGCCGCCATGGGTGTAGGCCATACCGGCTGTTAGGAGCGTGCCTATCAGGTTGCCTATGTAGGGCATAATCTCGAGCAGCCCACATAGTACAGCAAAAAAGAGGGCATGCTTTACGCCTATCAACGAAAAGCCAATGCCGTACATTATCCAGAGCAGGCCTACCATCATACCAAGGCCGGAAATATACTGTTGCGCAACATTGGTAACAGACGAAACTATAGTTTGGGCGGTGGCGGTATGGTTGGGCGGGGTAAGCTTGAGCACAAAACTCCTGAGGTGGCTGCGGTAGTAAATAAACATAAACACATAGATGAGGGTCAGCAAAGCGGTGCCAATAAATGATGCTGTGGAGCCGGCTACGTTGGCCAACTGGCTGCCCACTTTTGCCGACAACGCCGCCGATTGTTCTTTTATAAGTTGGCGTTGCTGCGCTACGGGTATGCCCAGTACATCGTCTATATATTTTTGAATGGCGGTAACTGTGTTAGATGTTTCCTCGTTAGCAATACTGGCGTCTTGCGCTATACCTGCCACTTGCCACGACAGCACGGCTATGATGCCGCTGACCAGCGCAAACAGCAATGCAGTACAGGCAAATACCGCAATGCCGCGCGGTACTTTGTGTTTTTCTAACCAGCCGGCCAACGGCAAGAGCAACATGGCCAGCAAGCCGGCAAACACTAAGGGCGCCAAAAAAGGCTTGGCATAATAAAGACCGCCGCACAGCAAAAAAAGAAATAATAGTACACGGATTGATTTAGTAAGCGCCACAGTAGTGATTTTAGATGAATAATAATTGCTGCCCAACCAACGTCTGGCAGAATGAAGTTAGCTCAATTGTTGCGCTACAAAAGGTAAATAGAGAAATGAAGCATAAAAATAAAAAAAAGCAGTCAAAAAGTCTTTGGCTCTGGGGAGAAAGCTGCGACGTTTCAACTGCCTTGTAAATAACTCCTGCGCTGCAGGAGCGGATATCATTTCGGATTAATCTTAGTGTACGGTAATGGTCAATGAGATAACTACAGCATACACAAATAACAGAATCAGGAAGGTGCGTTTCATAACAGAGATCTTTATTAGGGTTAAAGAATACTTAAAAAATAGGGAGCAATATTCATGCCATTTTATTGCGGGAGGTAAATATTTGTGAATTAGCTTTTGGACTGCGAATTTGGTGCGTAAGCGGCAAGGAACACTATTACTACAGCCGTAGCTATTCCACTTATCAGGAACACGGTTGTTGCTCCGCCTATACGCCATACTATACCCGCAGCGGCGCTGGCAAAAAGCGCGCATATACTTTGCAGTCCGCTATAGCAGCCTATGGCCGATGCTGTTTCGCCCTTGGGCGTTATATTGGTTATCCATGCCTTGCTTATGCCTTCGGTTGCCGCCGCATACAGCCCATAAATAGCAAATAGACCAATGTAAAAGCCCAGCCCCGACCCGAGCGCAAAGCCGCTATAAGCGAGCGCAAAGCAAGCAAGTCCGAATAGCATTATTTTCTTGAGCCCGATTTTGTCGGCAAGCAAGCCAAGAGGGTAGGATGCCATGGCATACACGAGGTTGTAAAATATGTACATGCCTATAGCCTGCGTATCTGTGCAGCCTGCCGCCTTGATACGGAGTAGCAAAAACATATCTGAACTGTTGATAAGCGCGAAAAAAAGCAGTCCGCCCGCCAGCCTTTTAAATGCGGGCGACCCGTTTTTCCAGTAGGCGATAGCTGCGCCAAGGGGAATCGCTATTTTTTGTTGTTGCGGGTGGCTGGGCGTTTGTTTTTCTCGCAGGCGGAAGGTGCACAAAATAGCCGCTATGCCCGGCACAAACGCAATTACAAAGAGCGTTTTGTAATTGGCGGGGTAGTAATAGAGGTATATCAATGCTATAGCCGGCCCTAACACAGCGCCCAGCGTATCCATAGATCTATGAAAGCCAAATACAGCGCCCTTGGTTTCAGGCGTTGCCTCGTCTGATAACAGCGCGTCTCGCGCGCCGGTACGTATGCCTTTGCCCAGTCGGTCGAGCGAGCGTACGCCAAGTATCCAGCCGGCATTGGGCCATAACGCCATAAGCGGTTTAGCAATAGCGCTAATACCGTAACCTAATTGCACGAAAGGTAGTCTGCGCCCCATAGTGTCTGAAAGTCTGCCGAAATATCCCTTGCTAAGCCCTGCAATAGCCTCGGCAAAACCCTCGAGCAGACCGATGAGGACTATAGGCATAGCTATGCTTTGCATATATATTGGCAGTACCGGATAGAGCATTTCGCTGGCTAAATCGGTAAACAAGCTTACAAGCGACAGCAGCCAAATGGAACGCGTTATTATTTTCATGATTTTTTATGCCATAATAAAGATACGCAATTGATTGGGGTTGCGCCATTTTAGTAATTTTGCTCTGTGAGAACTATAGCCCGTGTAGCCGACTGGTTTTTATACACTAACCTCTTTACCGCCATTTGTGCGGTGGGGTTGTGCACCGCCACAGAACGGCTGATAGGGGCGCCCGCTGGTTTGGTAAGCGTATTGCATTTGTTTATTGCGGGTAGCCTGCTGGCTGTATACAATGCGCCGCGCATTGTGCGTAAGGCTTATGCCGGCGAGCAGGAGCCTGATTTTTTACTGTGCAGCAAACGCTTCTGGTTCATAAGCCTGTTTGTTGCCGGATGCGCAATGGCTGGTTTCAGCGCTTTTTGGTTATCGCGCACGGAGGCGTTGTGGTGTATGGCGCTTGGTGTGGTTACATTTTCTTATTCATTACCGCTACTTCCGTTTCGGAGGCGTAAGCGTCTGCGCGACATTGGCTGGCTAAAAATATTGGCGCTGAGCGTGGTGTGGACCGTGGTTACCGCGGTGTTACCTATGGCGCATTGGGGCTATAGCGTGTCGCAATATCCTATAGAGATCGCTGCGCGGCTTACATTCATTTTTGCATTGTGTATACTGTTTGATATCCGCGATCTTACTGAAGATAAGCGCAACAACATACGCACACTGCCAACTATTTTGGGCCGACGCCATAGCTATTTGGCGGTATATGGCGCATTGGCCCTGTTTGTGGCGCTTAGTTTTGCCCAATATGAGCGATTTTATGTGCTTCCCCGTCTGGAGGGCGCTGTTATTACGGCAGTAGTAGCATTGCCTGTTATGCAATATCTCAAAAACAATCCATCCGACAGGGCATACAACGGGCTTGCCGACGGGCTTATGCTGGTGTATGCTATACTGGTGGCATTTATTTGAAGCTGGTCCTAAAACAGCAAAGCTCCGGTAGACCGGAGCTTTGCACTATAAGTATATAAGTGTTATTATTTTACTACGGTAATCACTTCACGACGACCTTCGCTTTCTACAGATACAGCATAGATACCTTGTGCCCATGAGGTAGTATTGATGCTAGCGTTTGCGCCATTGATGGTTTGAGTTGCTATTACACGACCATTCATGTCTGTAACAGTAACGCTTGCATTGGCGGCTGAGCCTAAATCAAGATTAAGTATGTTGGTAAACGGAACAGGGTAAGCCTTTGTGCCAGATGTAGCAACATTGTCTACACCTGTTGTTACCGCCCATTCCTGAACAGTGATCATAGCTTTTTTCCATGCGTCGCCATTGTCGCTGCCATTGCCATTTACAGCGTTCAACACGCCCCAGAAAGATACATCGCCGGTACCTGCCGCAGGAGCTGTCCACTGAAATGATTGTACATATGTGGTGCCGGTGCCGCCGGTGCCAGTTGTAGCGCTTATTGGTGTGCTATGTTCTACAAGGTTACAATCGAAACTACCGCCGCCTGGTGTGTTGCGTAATGGCGAAGTGAGGCCACTTGCCCATGAACCTGCATTGACAGGCGTAGCAGACGCTACAGAACCTTTGATACAAGCCAACTGCAAACCAAATTTAGGATATACTGAAGATGTAGTATTTGTACCTGAAATCTTAACCGTGTACGTCAATCCTGCTTTGTAGTGCGTAGTAGCCACACCGCCAGCAGAGTCGAGCTCGATAGTAACGTTGATGCCTGCGCCAGCGCTATGGCATCCGCCGTTTGTGCATCCAGGCGCTGTGCCGCTGCCTGTTTCTGCGCCTGTAGCATTAAAGCCGCTTGCGCCCGCGCCGCCGTTATAGCTGGTTAAAGAGAAAAATGCAAAGCCTGCTGCAAGGGGTAGGAGTAAAAATTTTTTCTTCATTTTTGGGTGGTTTTTGATATAAAAAAGATGTTTTTTTTAATACTGTTGGTAAATGTAAGGATAATGGGAAAAACCAACAAAAAAATGACAATTAAAAGATTAAAATCACCTCTTTTGTGCTTTAGTGTTTAACCGCTGGTTGATAATAAGATATGGATTTGTAATTATAGTATAAATACTACAGGCCGCAATTTGCGGCCTGTGTAAATGTCTTTTTCGAAATGATAATGGCGTGTATCACAGTTTTATCAAATCTTCTGTCTGGTCGTCGTAGAAATTGTATTTGGTTATTGGCGCGTTATTATCGGCTACTACCGTCAGCTTTACTTTGTGCGCCTTCTCCCATTTTTTTGCAATAGATGGTTTAAAGATATTACCCTTTGTGAGCCATGCTTCAAGTATGGGGTGCACTTTAAGCGTAAGTTTCCTGATACCCTGATTTATAATATACTTCAGGTCTTTTTCAAGGTCGTCGGCCAGCAATATAGATGGGCCTATCGAGCCGGTGCCATTGCACGTAGGGCAAACCTCGGCTGTGCTGATATTCAGTTCGGGGCGCAGGCGTTGTCGCGTTATCTGCATGAGCCCAAACTTAGAAAGCGGCAGCAGCGTATGGCGGGCGCGGTCGTTGGCCATCAAGCCTTCCATAGCGTCGAAAAGTTGCTTTTTGTTGTCGGGCAACTTCATATCTATGAAGTCTATGATGATAATGCCGCCCAAGTCGCGCAGGCGCATCTGCCGAACAATCTCTGCCGCAGCTTCCAGATTGGTAGCCAGTGCATTTTGTTCCTGGCCGGCTTCCGGGCTACGCGTACCGCTATTCACATCTATTACGTGTAGCGCTTCGGTATGCTCTATAATCAGATAGGCTCCGCTATTGAGGTTAACGGTTTTGCCAAACGACGATTTTACTTGCTTGGCTACGCCATAAGTTTCAAAAATATTCTGGCTGTTGCTGTGCAACGTCACAATATCGGCCTGATCGGGCGAAATACGGGAGATGTACTCCTTAGTTACCGCCAGTATCTTTTTGTCGTTAACTACAATTTTCTGGAAACTTTCGTTGAGCAGGTCGCGCAGTATAGACGTGGTTTTGTCTTGCTCGCTTAGCACCATTTGGGGAGCTTTTGCTCCTTTAAGGTTGTGCTGTAGCGAAATCCACATTTTCTCCAGTTCCAGTATGTCGGCGTGCAGCTCTGCCGTGTTTTTACCTTCGGCAGCGGTGCGCACTATCACGCCAAAGTTTTTTGGCTTGATGCTTTCTACAATTTTTTGCAGACGTTTGCGTTCTTCGGCAGAGTGTATTTTGCGCGAAATAGCCACTACGTCATTAAAAGGAGTAACAACTACAAAACGGCCGGGCAGCGAAACTTCACAACTTAGTCTTGGACCTTTTGAAGAAATAGGTTCTTTGAGTATCTGAACCAGGATTTCGGGTTTGCCTGTAAAAACTTCTGTAATCTTACCCGATTTAAGGATTTCGGGTTCGTTTTTGAATTTACCGAAGTCATCACCCCAGGTTGTATTGCCTTCTACACTTTGTTTACTGAATTTAATGAGCGACTTGAGGTAAGGGCTGAGGTCTGTGTAGTGCAAAAAAGCATCTTTCTCGTAGCCAACATCTACAAACACTGCATTAAGACCGGGCATCAGTTTTTTAACCTTGCCAAGATACAGGTCTCCGACTGCGAAGTGATCTTGCCCTCTTTCGTAATGAAGCTCTACGAGCTTCTTATCTTCCAATAGGGCAATCTCTACACCTTCGTCAGATGCATTAATAATAAGTTCTTTGTTCATTCTTGGTGTACCAATTAGCCCCCCGTCCGAACGGATCAGCCGGCTACATTCGCCCCCATAGTATCAGCGAGGCCTTTGGGCTGTATAAATAAATCGTCATACATCAACATACAGTACGCGTTTTTTGCGCTGAATGTTGATGTACGATGATTTTACGGCAGCGTTTGTAAGGAAGCAGTAGTAAATAGCCTACTTGTTCTTCTTCTTATGACGGTTCTTTCTCAGACGTTTTTTACGTTTGTGGGTGGCTATCTTATGACGTTTTCTTTTTTTACCGCAAGGCATAATTTAAATTAATTTATATGTTACTTTAATGAATTTATGTGTTCATCTATATCCTTGCTGAATTCGGGGTTATTCACCGCCTTTTTGCATTTTTCCAGCATTTCAATAGCTTTCTTCTTGTCTCCTTTGCCTTCGTATGCCTGAGAAAGGAAGTATAAAGCTTCTTTGTGTTCAGGTTCTTTTTTTAATACCGTCTCAAAACGTCCGATAGCTTTATCGAACTGACCGGATTGTATCGACATTCTGCCCAACAGCATGTTGGCTGGTATGTCGTCCGGTTTTTCTTTTGTTATGGCTAAAAGAATCTGTACGCCCTTCATTGGTTCGCCAGCGCCTTCTATCAGCGCCGTTGCTAATGCCAATTTAGTATCTTCATTATCCGGATTAATCTTTAATGATTGTTCCAGACAGCTTACCGCTTCCCCTGCATCAAATGCTTGAATTGACGACGAACTTTCGTGTTCCATCAACTCCAAAAACAATTGGCCTGCAAAGGTGAGCTTTTTTTCTGACTTTTCCAATTTAGCAGCTTTTGCTGTAAAAAAAGCTGCCGGCTGGTATTGTTTTGCGTTTTCCCATACTCTGGAGATGCGCGTAAACAGCACAACCATCTGCGATGAGTCGCGGATGGTTGCTAATTGTTTTTCGAGCGATGCTATTGAATCTGCCGATGGTTTTGCCAACGCCTGCCTTGCCGCGCCTATAATAGAGTCGGCCGAAGCCGCAACTCTTGTATTGGGCATTGCAGCAGGCTGACCGCCCGATTGCGGACGTTGCATTGCTTCACCTTGTTTTTTTACAGGAGGTATAGTGTTGCCCCCGAAGTAGAGTATGGCTATTAAAGAAACTGAAACAGCTATAGTAATGTAGTGTATTGCCCGCAATGAAATTCTATTTTTCTATGCAAATGTAGCAAAACCACGCTTGCGAACTTCAGTTAATCATTTTCTATCAAATCGCCGTCGTCGTGAGCTACAAGCTCATGCTTAGAGTCTTTTACGGCTTGTATGAATTCTTTAGCGGGTTTGAACGCCGGAATGAAATGTTCTGGTATTTCTACCGCAACATTTTTCTTTATATTTCTACCGATTTTTGCTGCGCGTTTTTTAAGAATAAAACTGCCGAAACCACGAACATACACCGGTTCGCCTTCCTCGAGCGACGTCTTTACTTCCTTAAAGAAAGTTTCGAGCGCTACCAATATGTCTACCTTTGGTATTCCTGTTTTTTCGGCTATGCTGCCTACGATGTCTGCTTTTCTCATAATAATTTCAAATGTTAGGGATGCACAATAAGTTTGAACAAAAATCAGAGCTTAACAAGGATCATTAAACCAATAATTAAGCCATGTTTTTTTTATTGTTTAATTCGATTTTGCGCGTAGAGTAGGTATTTACGTATGATGTGTAAAATTATGCAAAAAAGACTATTAATCAATGCTTTCTGTTTTGTTTTTTCTGGCTACAGCTCTTTTGGTTATTTTTTAGCCTTTCTATAACGTTGCTGCCTATGTATAATCGGCGCACAATGTGGGGAATATATTGAGGAAAAAATTCCCCACATCTTTTGCGGTTGTTTTATAGTTGTGGGGAAATGATTATGTGTAAAAGGCGGCAAGTATACGCTTTTTGCATATGCTATTTTTTCATGCAATCGTGTTCGTACAACAACTAAATTTGCAAAAAAAATTCCTGTTTTGGAACAGCACAAGAGAAAAGCGGTGGCGAGGTGGTTGATAGCGGGTGTGATAATGATCATAATTCAGACATTGTTGGGCGGCGTCACCCGCCTCACCGGATCGGGATTATCAATAACAAAGTGGAATCCTCTGTTTGGTATTTTGCCGCCGCTCAACGACGGTCAGTGGAACGAGGCTTTTGAGGGATATAAGCGCATAGGGCAGTTTAAGTTTATGAACAGCGATTACTCGATGAGCGATTTCAAATTTATTTTTTTCTGGGAATGGTTTCATCGTTTTTGGGCGCGTATGCTCGGCATTGTGTTTGCAATAGGTTTTGGCTACTTCATGGTCAAAAAGTACTTCGATAAGCAAATGGTGCGTCCGTTTGTGGTGCTTTTTTTGCTGGGCGGTTTGCAGGGGCTTATAGGCTGGATAATGGTGGCCAGCGGCCTAAATGATAGCAACCTGTATGTAGATCATATAAAGCTTGCGTTGCACTTCGTTTCAGCTATGATACTGGCTTGCTACACACTATGGTTTGCGCTACACCTGCTTATACCCGAAGAAGAATGTATAGTAGACCCTACGTTGCATAATTTTACAATAGCCGCCATAGGGCTGCTTTTTGTGCAGCTCACCTACGGCGCATTTATGGCAGGGCTGCATGCGGCCATCAGCGCGCCTACCTGGCCTACCATCAACACAATGTGGGTGCCCGAGAATCTGGCGTATAAGAGCTACATAAGCGATAAAATAAATGTACAGTTCATTCACCGCAGTCTGGCTTACCTGTTGCTGATAGTTATAGTAGGGTGGTATTTCAGGGCCACAGCCGCCGCTAAGTTTTTTACAGAGAGTTTGTTGGGCAAGACAAGGGTTTGGCCCTTGTATCTGGTAGCCGGGCAGGTTTTACTGGGTATTATCACGGTTATCAGCGCACCGCTTATAGTGCATGGCCGTTTCGGCGTTTTTGAAACGCTTGCAGAGCTGCACCAACTGGTAGCCATGTTTTTACTCATGGCGCTTGTAGTAAACCTGTATGTGGTAAGGAAGTGGGCAAATTAGATAGGTAAATCAGTACAATCTGAGCATTGGTTGCTGTTAGCATTCGCTAAGGAACTGTTGAATTTTCGGTTTAAAAGATGTTAAGCCGGTTGTAATCCACGTTTTCTGTAACGCTTCTTTATGTGCATATTTTACTTCGTTATTTTCCAAGCGTACAAGTAAATTAGGGATTCGGGTGCCATCGTACAGTTCTATCAGCATAAATTCTGATGAATATAAGTTGATGAATTCCAGATTTTTGTCGTAAACGCCTTTAATTGTTGAAGGCTGCACATAATGACCTCCCTCAACAACTCTTTGTGCAACTCTGGCTATACAGTCGCTTACTTTATCTAAGCAGAGATAGTTTAGTTGAATTTGGTAGTTATTGATGGTAAACAAATCTATATACGCCCAGTAGTCCGGATGTGATAGCGGGGTTTCTAAAACAAAGTGTTTTTTGCGGCTATTGCTTGCTTCATAGCTTGTAGAAGAGCGGCTTCCATCAACATTGTGGATTGGCCAAAGATTTTACTGCTTGCCATACCCTGCTTGATCAATTCCTGTTGGTGCGCCATACGCGTGGCATCTCGGTCGAAAGACTTTATGTTACCGAGTTCGTTAGGAAGCATTGTTTGTATATGAGTCGATTTTCCCGCGCCGTTTGGCCCTGAAATTACAAATAAGGTAGGTTTAGAGTAGTCCATATTCAGACCGCACCTCATTAGCTTCTATAGTCGTTAAAACGCGAATAACATTGTATTCAAATTTCGAGTCAATAGTAAATACGTTTTGCAACTCAATTCGACCGTCTGGGTATTCGCGGTAAACCTGACCGTCTGGTAGTTTATTGGATAACAACAGGAACGGAAGGTTTCGGCCAAAATTTTTAAATCTGAGCTCTTTGATTGTGCTTAGATATTTTTCCGATTGGATTGTAGAAGAATAGTCGGGTGAATACATTTTGCTGTTTTTATCAATGATATTCGTGTATAAAAATACGAAAATTACTTGTGAAATTGGCAAGATAATTCCATTGTCGCTACTTTGATTTTCTTAATGTTATAATAAAAAACGGGCATTCCGCAAGGAACGCCCGTCTTTGGTATAATGCTATTAGGTAATTATTCAGACACCACCGGAGCCGCAGAGCGGATCTCGTCGTTGGCCTGATCGGCATACTTAGCAAAGTTTTTCACAAACAATTTTGCGAGGTCGTTAGCTTTCTTGTCGTATGCTGCTTTATCAGCCCAAGTGTTGCGTGGGTTCAGTATTTCTGATGGAACATCGGCAACGGCTTCTGGCATCATAACGCCAAACACAGGATGCGCCTGGAAGTTCACGTCGTTTAGCTGTCCGGTCATGGCAGCAGTTATCATAGCGCGTGTGTATCTCAGTTTCATACGGCTACCAGTGCCATAAGCGCCGCCGCTCCAGCCTGTGTTAATGAGCCATACGTTTACGTTGGTATCTTCTTCCAGTTTTTTGCCCAGCAGTTCTGCATACTTAGTTGGGTGCAGTGGCAGGAATACGCGACCAAAACAAGCAGAGAATGTAGTTTGCGGTTCGGTTACGCCTACTTCTGTGCCCGCTACCTTAGCTGTGTATCCGCTTATGAAGTGGTACATAGCCTGCGCTTTTGTGAGTTTAGATATAGGAGGCAGAATACCAAATGCATCGCAAGTAAGGAAGAACACATTTTTAGGCTGTCCGCCGTAAGAAGGCTCTTTAGAATTGCTGATGAAATCTATGGGATATGCCGCGCGGGTATTTTCGGTAACGCTTGCGTCAGAATAATCTACGCTGTTTGTGCCGGGGAAGAACTTGATGTTTTCCAGCAGCGCGCCGCCTTTGATGGCAGCATATATCTGCGGTTCTTTTTCTTCGGTCAGGTCTATACATTTTGCATAGCAGCCGCCTTCGAAGTTGAACACCAGATTTTCGGCCCAGCCATGCTCGTCGTCGCCTATCAGGGCTCTGTCGGGGTCTGCGCTCAGCGTAGTTTTGCCCGTGCCGCTCAAGCCAAAGAACAAAGCAACATCGCCGTCTTTACCTTCGTTGGCAGAGCAGTGCATGCTCAGTACTTTGTGTTGGTGTGGAAGGATGAAGTTGAGCACGCCGAAGATGCCTTTCTTCATTTCGCCGGTATAGGCAGATCCGCCTATCAAAATAATTTTGCGGGTGAAATTCACGATAGTGAAATTGCCCTGACGAGTGCCGTCTACAGCTGCGTCGGCTTCAAAACCGGGCGCTTGCAGTATCAGCCAGTCGTGTTGTTGTGTTTCTATTTCTTCTGCGGTTGGGCGCAGGAAAAGGTCGTTGCAAAACAAATTGGCCCATGGCGTTTCGTTGATAACTCTTACGTTGAGGCGATACTCAGGAGCGGCGCACGCATAGGAGTCGCGAACCCATACCTCTTTGCCTGCCATGTAAGCGCAAACTTTGTCGTAAAGCTTGTCGAAGGCTTCCGGAGAAAACGGGATGTTTACATCTCCCCAATCTACGCTATCTTCTGTTATTGCATCTTTTACTGTAAACTTGTCTTTGGGGGAACGTCCGGTGAATTTTCCGGTATTTACACATAGCGCGCCTGTATCGTTAAGTGTTCCTTGTCCTAATTCCAAAGTCTTTGCAACCAGCTCATCGGGAGTAAGATTCCAATGTGCGACAGCAACGTTGATACCCAGGTCAGCTAAGTTAACCGACGGATTTTTTTTGCCAAATTCTTGCATACGTTATCTTTTTATGAAATAAAATTACAGGGCGCAAAAATAATACTTAAACCGGTAAATTGGGCATTAATTTTACAGATGTTATTTACTTACAGATTGTTAATGCGTAGGTTGCGTATGTCGGTGATGTTGCGGTAGTAACTATTTTGGTTTTTATGGTTGTTTGGCTTTACTTGGCATCATTTTGCCCTATCGCGCTTACGGTTTCAGGTATCTGTTAATTTGTAATTTGGGTGTTATGTGGCGTTTCGCGCATCAGCGCCGCGTTTGGCCGACCGCCCGGCTGTGTTTTCTGTATTACATTATGTAGTTTCTGGTTTTCCTTTTCAACGGGTGTAACTGCGA
Organism: uncultured Flavipsychrobacter sp.; assembly: GCA_964561325.1. Classification (GTDB taxonomy): domain Bacteria; phylum Bacteroidota; class Bacteroidia; order Chitinophagales; family Chitinophagaceae; genus Nemorincola. The sequence goes on along the minus strand of CAZLPE010000012.1, from coordinate 9,280 downwards.
GGAAGCGCTTTTGTATGCCTCCACGCTAAGCTATTGTATAATGTATTCAATACCTTTGCGCTTTTATTTGCTACGCCGGTTGATGATGTGTTTTGCAATACATTTTTTCGGCAAGGCGGCCTAAATAGTGCAAGTTGCTATGTCGATAACAAACGAATTGGAACTGAATGGGATGAAAGACGTGAGCGAAGTAGTAGCTTATGCCCTGAAACAAATGAAAGATTATGCCCGCCCCGGCATGTCTACCAAGGAACTGGACGACTATGGAGCAGGGATATTGAAACAACTTGGCGCAAAATCTGCTCCTTTTTACACATACAAATTTCCCGGTTGCACCTGCATTAGCGTAGATAATGAATTTTGTCACGGCATTCCATCGAGGAGCCGCATACTGAAAACCGGCGACCTGATAAATATCGATGTGTCGGCAGAAAAGAATGGCTTTTGGTCAGACAATGGAGCTTCGTTTGTGCTGGGTGAGGATATCCATGGGCATCAGAAACTTGTAGACGCATCGAAGGAGATTTTGAAAAAAGCTATTGCAAATATCAGGGGCGGCGTCAGGATATCGGACATAGGACACCTGATAGAAACAGAAGCAAGAAAGCAGGGCTATAAGGTAATAAAAAACCTTACCGGCCATGGGGTAGGCAGAAGCCTGCACGAGGAGCCAAGCGAAATAGCCAATTACAGAGATCGTTTTAACCTTACCCGATTTAAGAAAAATTCGGTTGTAGCCATAGAAACATTTATTTCTACCCAATCGAGTTATGCAAAAACGCTACGCGACGGCTGGACAATGGTGGGCGAAAAGGGCGGCTATATGGCGCAACACGAACATACCATAGTGGTAACCGACGGCGTGCCTGTTATACTTACGGGCAGTAATGGTATTTGGGATTAATTATAACGATGCGCAGTTTATCGGCGGTCTATATACACCGGCTTCACCACAGGGTCTACTTCGTAGGTCGATGCACTATCGCTATACCTGAAGTATTTTGGGTTTAGGTCGTGGTAATACCACATGTTCCAGTTTACTATCAGGCATTTGTTTACATCGCGCGCCCAGTCGCGGTGGTGCGGGTCGGCATCTATTATAATGGACGCCGATTGCTTGCGCTCGCTGGTAGACAGCAGCCAAAATTCGTAGGGCGTACCCCACAGCATTTGCAGTATGCCGGCATTTGTTTTTTGCGCGTCGGCTATCACTTTCCGTTCGCCAACCTGAGTCAGAAAAGAGCGCTGCCAATTGAGGCGGTCGGTAAAAGCATAGTGGTTGGTAAAAAAGCGGATGCCGGCCGTGAACACAAACAGCATAAAAAGCGGTATGGCCAACCGCCGGTTTTGGAGCGCGGGTAGTACCTGATACACCAGCGGCAGCGCAATAAAAAAGCCCAGGGGCAAGTAGAGATTTTCGCGGTAGTAAGTAGGTGTGTCGGGGGTGGGGTACGAAATGTTTACCAGGAAAAAATAGCCTACCATAGCCGCCGCAAAAAACAACGCCTGCATATACTGCCGCCTCCGGTAGTAGTGGACTACAATACCTATGGCGCATAGCGGTATCCAGTAGTATTTGCCGGCTATGTTTTGCAGAAACAGTTTGTTGGAGTAGGTAGTAAAATAGTTGGGAAACAGCAGCCAGAA
>CAZLPE010000012.1:0-7533 GCA_964561325.1 uncultured Flavipsychrobacter sp. | reverse complement strand
GCGCCTCTTTACCCTGCGGTATCAGCGAAAATACTACAAACAGGAAAGTGACGCCCTGCGGTAGTTCGGATGGTATGTAGTAGAAAGTTTCGGAGGCAAACAGTATATGAAACAACAGCAGGGCAATAGCATTGTCGTAGCGGCGAAGTACGGAGCCGCAAACAACATAGCCGAGCAGATAGAACACAATGAAGCCGATGGAATAACTCATCATGAGCGCATCTACCGATCCGCCTGCCTTTACCGCAGCCAGTGGAAAAACCTGCGTGAACAGCGAACCGAGGCGGGAGATATTGATAGAAAAAGAACTGTCTTTGGCAATGTTGAACAAGGTGTAGGCGCTATCCAGCAATATGGTGCGTTCCTTGAAAAAAAGGATGGAAAACACAAGCATAACCATGTAGGCTATGAAGCCAAGATGGTACAGTTTTTTGTATAAAATGTCGTTAGCCGTCGAATATAAAATGCCATTAGCCGGCATGCTCATAAAAACACTGGACTTTTTTTTCTTACTTTGCACTCAGTTTCTTCAATTAAAATAACAACGCAATATATGCTTCCCAAGTATAACAGAATCCTTTTAAAGCTTTCCGGCGAGTCGCTGATGGGCGACAAACACTATGGTATTGATTCGAAAATGCTGGAACAATACGCCAGAGAGATTAAAATGATAACAAATATAGGCGTACAGGTGGCAATAGTGATAGGCGGCGGAAATATATATAGGGGAATGAACGAGGCCGAGACCGGTATAGAGCGCGCTCAGGGCGACTATATGGGTATGCTGGCCACGGTAATAAACGGCATGGCCCTACAGGCGGCGCTGGAGAAAGAAGGCGTAAACACGAGACTACAGAGCGCCATAAAAATGGAGCAGGTAGCCGAACCGTACATTCGCCGCAGGGCTATACGCCATCTGGAAAAAGGCAGAGTGGTTATTTTTGGCGCCGGCACGGGCAACCCTTATTTTACTACCGATACCGCTGGCTCGCTGAGGGCTATAGAGATAGGCGCCAAGGTGATACTGAAGGGCACTCGGGTAGACGGCATATACACTGCCGACCCGGAAAAAGACCCTACCGCTACGCGTTTTGATCATGTATCGTTTCAGGAGGTGATCAGTAAAAACCTGAAGGTAATGGATATGACGGCCTTTACACTTTGTCAGGAGAACAACTTACCTATTATTGTGTTCGACATGAACACTACCGGCAACTTACTTAGCGTAGTAACCGGCAGTCAGGTAGGTACGTTGGTTAGTTGATTTTTTAGTAGATAGTCTTTAGTAGAAAGTAGATAGTCGCGAGTGGAGGCGCTTTTGCGAGTAGTAGATTTCATAGCGATATAATAGTTTATAAAAGTAAATGCCCCGTAGGCTGCAGCTTACGGGGCATTTACTTTTATGGGTGTTGGGGGAGAACGACGCGAAAACTAATGTTGCACTATTGTTTCGTAGGTCATAAGACTACGGATTAATACATTGTTTTATAATTTTATATATTTATTGTCTGGTGTATGGAAGCTAAGGGGGTAGAGCCTCCCTCCCCACAACTAAAAGCGCGAAACCAAACTGGCTTCGCGGCTGCCGGGGGTGGGTGGTAGTTGTATGCCCAGTGTGCGCGGGGCAGATATGTATGTTTTGGGTATTTATAAGTTGTAAGTTTGCATAATAAAGTTGTAAATAGCACAATATGTGTTAATTTGCGCAAAAACCTGAATACTTATGAAACACATTTACCGTAGCCTTTTGTGCTGTTTAGTGGCAGCATTATGTAGCATTAGCGCTTTTGCGCAGTGGGGGAGAATAACCACTATAGCAGGCGATAATACCGACGGCTCAACGGGCGATGGCGGACCGGCAACCGTGGCGAAATTGGGATATGTGAGAGGTCTTTGTTTAGACAATGCCGGTAATATTTTCATTGCCGATAAATTATCAGGTAGAATTCGTAAAGTTAATCCGTCAGGAATAATAACTCACTTTGCAGGTGGTGGTACATCTCGGGGCGATGGCGGTCCCGCTTCTGTTGCGCAATTTAATGGTTTGTCTGGTATTACAATTGATGGCGCTGGAAATATGTATGTAGTGGAAATGGATGGACAATGTGTTCGTAAAATTAACACGGCCGGTATTATCTCAACTTTTGCAGGAGGGGGCCCCAACAATTATTATATCGACAACATTCAGGCAACAGCTGCGCAGCTTTTTTATCCTGCTGATCTTAAAGTAAATAACACAACCGGAGACGTTTATATTTCAGATTATGAAGCAGATAGGATAAGGGTAGTAAGACCTTCCGGAATAATAAATGCATTTGCAGGCGTACGTGAAATGTTTGTTGATCATGGCGATACTGCATATTTAGGAGATGGCGGCCCGGCAACTATAGCGCATATGTTGGCTCCACAATCTTTGTCAATTGATAAAGATGGTAACGTATATACTTTTGAAAGCGGCAATGCTATTGTTAGAAAAATAAATACTTCTGGTATTATCTCTACAACATGCGGCACGGGCATTGCGGGATACAACGGAGATAACAGGACTGCTGTTACAGCGCAATTAGATAGTAGAGAACACCTTTACGGAGGTGTTCATGCAGGCCGATTTGGAGATATTTTCATTGCAGACCCATTTAACAGGAGAGTCAGGAAAATTGATGCACGGGGAGTAATAACAACTATAGCAGGTGACGGCATGTCGGCATACACAGGCGACGGCGGTCCTGCTTCTGCGGCGCGGATGTTGTTTCCGCTGTATGTGACCGGCGACAAATACGACAATCTTTATATTGTTGATTGGGGGAGAGCAGTAAGAAAAATAGAGCGTATTCCGGATATAGTCAATGATAGCTTCAAAGCTTATATAAAAAAATCTTGCTCAGGGCTAAATCTTACCTTTATTGCTTCCACCTATACAGCAGGCATGTATGTGAAGACCTATTTCGGAGATGGTGTCTCTGATAGTTCAATAGTATTACCTACAGGCGAGGTTTCTATAGGCCATAACTATGCCGCAAGCGGCATGTATACGTTACGTATCGAACTGTACAGAGCGGGCGCATTGGTTGGAGTATCTACTGCCGACTACGAGCATGTGTTTTGTAACAATTTTAGGATTGGCTTTTACTTCGATGAAAACAATAATTGTATTAAAGACGTATCGGAAGACGATATCTACAAGCCAACAACAGTGGTTGTAGATTCAAATGGTGTGTCTGTAGATACCGTTTCGGCAATTAATGGTCTGTATTATACTGCCTTGGCGCCGGTTGGTACTGTTTATGGTTTTAGAGTTTTAAATCCTGCGCCAGGTTTTAGGACTACATGCCCTACCTCGGGAGTGATATATGATACGGTTACTGCAATGCCTACAGATGGGCTAATTAAGTATTTTGCTATGCAATGTAGCGGCGCTACCGAGGCGGTAACCGTGAGCTCATCTGTAAGATACAGACCAAGATTTGCCGAAGGGCGCATAGCGGTTAGTCCATATGTTTGTTCTGGTTATGGCCTCACCTTAACCATGGATTTCAGTCCCCGATATTCTTTCCGTTCGGCAAATGTAGCTCCTACTACAATTGCCGGCAATAGTGTGTCTTGGGCCTTGCCAGCCATGAGCGGAGGTACATATCCACAGTATATTTCTTTTACATTGACAGCCAATCCGTTATCAGATATTCGTCCGGGCGATACCGTGCATACGCGCATCAGGCTAACCTCTATACATGGCGAAATGGATAGTACAGATTATGAGTTATTTCGAGTAGACACGGTAAGAGCATCCTTCGACCCCAATGAGATTGCGGTATCGCCTAAGGGATTGGTATTGCCCTGTACCGAAATGGAGTATACCATACACTTTGAGAATATGGGCAACGATACAGCGCACAACATACACGTAATGGATACGCTGCCCGATTGCCTTGATATTAATTCTTTGCGAATGTTATATGCGTCGGCCGATATGAACATTGCCTACAGCAAGCATGAAGGACACAATGTAGTTAAGTTTGATTTTCCGAATATTATGTTGCCCGATAGCTCGCACCATAATATGTGTAACGGTATGTTTGTGTACAAAATAATGATGAAACGCGACCTGGCCGACGGTGTAGAAGCGACTCATAGAGTAGGTATATATTTTGATGATAACGATGTAGTGCTTACCAATATCGTAAACAACACTATAGGCTTTGGCGCTATAGAAGGTCAAGACACTATATGCGGGGGGATACCCATATTGCTTACCAGCAAAACCGAAGGTGGGGAATGGACAAGCCTGCATGGGCTATGCTCTATCAATGGCGGCTTGGTAACAGCTACCGGAATAGGCTTGGATACGGTAAAATACACAGCATCGAACAGTTGCGTAACGCGCACAAGCCTGAAGCCTATAAATATAGGCGGTGTAATGCAAGCGCTTACAGTAACAAAAACTCCAATAACCAACGATACTATTTGCGGCGCTGCGCCTACTGTTACCTATAGCGCCACTCTGGTAAACGGAGGGGCAACGCCTGATATTAAATGGACGGTTAACGGAATAGTTCGCGACTCGGACGAAGTATTTGTGTATGTGCCTCGCGATGGCGACATAGTAAAGATATCGATGGTGAGTAGTTTAGCTTGTCCGTTGCCCATTATAGTTACCCATTCCGATACAATGGTTGTGAGTGATAATTTTACACCTGTAGTAAATATCAATACCGGCCTTGCTCCCGGCGCTGCTTATTGCGAAGGTACCCCAACTACGTTTAAGGCTATGTCCGTGGGCGGCGGCAATCGTCCGGTATATACTTGGAAATTGAATGGAACGGAGGTAAGCGCATCCACCAGCTATCGCTATATACCGCAAGATGGCGACCGCATGACGTTGACAATGATTAGTAACCACCCATGCCGAGTGACTAGTGTGGCTAATAGCGCAACCTACATAATGAATGTAGCCAAAAAATACTTGCCATGGCTGGACATTACAATGAGTCAGCCGGTTGTGGAATTGGGTAAGCCAGTTACTTTTACAGCGCATGTAACCAATGGCGGTCCATCGCCCACCTATAAATGGTTGATTAATAACCATATTATCAACGGAGCCACTTCTGAAACATATGTTTCGGAAGCAATTGCAGACCGGGATTCGATTACTTGTGTTGTAAACGAGACCGGAGTTTGCTCCTACTCTACGTTCAATTCTGTAGTAGTAAAGGCAGGAAATCTGGGAGTTGCTTATTCTTTAGGAGCCAGTAGTGTTGCGTTAATACCTAACCCCAATAATGGTGAATTTACTTTGTCAGGTAGTAGCCTTATGTTAGGTGATGAACTAAATATTGAAGTGAAGAATATGATTGGTCAAATTGTTTACGCCTCCCGCACCACTTTACATTCTACCAATTTTAATGAGGTTATTAAGTTATCGAATACCACCGTAAAAGGCATATATTTCCTTATGGTGCGGGGCAAAGGTTGGGTTAGTTCTGTGAAATTTGTAGTAGAATAGAGTGCAAATTGGACATTAAGCGATTAGTATGCCGGCAAATACACTTCATGATTTCGTATGAAGGACACATAAAACTAAAAGCGCGAAACCAAACTGGCTTCGCGCTTTTTTTTGTGCTTTATATCATCATATCCATTCGCGGGGATGGTAGTATTGTTCCATATCGGCTTCGCGGCTGTCGGGGGTGGGGTGGTAGTTGTATGCCCAGCGGGCGCGGGGCGGCAGGCTCATCAGTATGCTCTCTGTGCGGCCGTTGGTCTTTAACCCAAACAGTGTGCCGCGGTCGTGTATCAGGTTAAACTCTACATATCTGCCTCGGCGTATTTCTTGCCATTCTATTTCTTTTTCGGTATAGGGCAGGTCTTTGCGCAGGGTAACTATGGGTAGGTAGGCTTCCAGAAATGCGTTTCCGTTGGCTTGCTGAAAACGGAATAACTCCTCTTCGCCGGCAGTATCGGCAGGGCGCAGATAGTCGTAAAAAACGCCGCCTATACCCCTCATTTCGTTACCGCGGTGTTTGTTTACAAAATACTCGTCGCAGTTTTTTTTGTATTTGCCATAAAGTTCGTCGCCAAACGGCGCAATAGCGTTGTAGAGCGTTGTATGAAAGTGACGAGCATCCTCCTCAAAAATATAGTAAGGCGTAAGGTCTGTGCCGCCGCCAAACCAGCAGTCGAGGCGTTTGCCTGCTGTGTCATACAGCTCAAAGTACCGCCAGTTGGCATGCACCGTAGGCACATACGGGTTTACGGGATGGATAACCAGCGACAGTCCGCAGGCGAAAAAATTGCTTTCCGGCACACCAAAAGCCTGCTGCATGGCAGGCGGTAGTTTGCCCTCTACCGCCGAGGTGTTTACGCCGCCTTTTTCAAATACGGCTCCGTTGGCTATCACGCGCGTCTTACCGCCGCCGCCTTCGGGGCGCGTCCATAGGTCTTCTTTAAATTTTGCTGTACCGTCTATTCCCTCCAGGCCGGCGCATATAGCGTCTTGCAGGTTGTGTATATAGTCGGTAAACCGCTGTTTTATGTTGTTGCCGCTCATAGCTTGCAGGTTTTGTTACTGGCCGTATTCTTTTACCGCATCTACAAAAGCGCGCGCATGGTCTACCGGAATATTCGGCAATATGCCATGGCCCAGATTGGCTATGTAGCGCGTGGCGCCAAAACCATCTATCATTTCTTTTACTTCTTTCTTTATCTGCGGTATGGGCGCCAGCAGTTTAGAAGGGTCGAAGTTGCCTTGCAGCGTTATTTTGTTACCGCTCATTTGCCGCGCCATTGCGGGCGTCAGGCTCCAGTCTATACCCAGTCCGGCAGCGCTCGAATCGGCTAATTCAGGCAGTGCATACCAGCTACCTTTGGGAAACAGTATTACGGGCGCCAGCGGGCTTACAGCATCGGCTATTTGCAGCAGGTAGGGCTGTGCAAATATTTTAAAATCGGCGGGGCTCAGCATACCGCTCCAGCTATCGAACACCTGTACCAGATCGGCTCCGGCGGCGGTTTGCGCTTTCAGGTATTTTATGGTTACATCGGTTATTTTTTGCAGTAGCGCATGCGCCAGCTGCGGCTGGGTAAAGCAAAACTGTTTTGCTTTGTCGAACGTTTTGCTGCCCTTGCCCTCTACCATGTAGCACAGCAGCGTCCATGGGGCGCCGGCAAACCCTATCAGCGGCACGCGCCCATTCAGTTCGCTTTTGGTAAGCGTCAGCGCTTTCATTACGTAGTCCAGCCGTTCTTCCGTTTCTGTAGTTATCAGCGCATCTATATCTGCCTGGTTTTTTATCACCTCGGGCAGCAGCGGGCCTTTGCCTTCCTCCATAAGCACCGTCATGCCCATGGCTTGCGGTATCACCAGTATATCCGAAAACAGGATAGCGGCGTCTACGCCTACCTGATCTACGGGTTGCAGCGTTATCTCGCAGGCCAGTTCAGGGGTTTGCACACGGGTAAAAAAGTCGTATTTCTGGCGCAGCTTTATGTAGTCGGGCAGGTATCTGCCGGCCTGCCTCATCATCCATACCGGTGGTC
>CAZLPE010000011.1:32642-49329 GCA_964561325.1 uncultured Flavipsychrobacter sp. | reverse complement strand
CGCTATTCGCAAACGGAGTGCAAAGGTATACCGTTATTCCCGAACCGCCAAATTTTATTTTGAAAAACAATCTTTCAATTAAACTAAGCAAATCACTTATTAACCTTCACTTAAAGAACTATGCAATATCCCTGTTTCTGTCGGGGTTGCAAAAGTAGCAATAGTTTCTGATCAAACAAGGATATTCCCACAAAATCTCTCGTATTTATTGCGCTTTCATATTGTCTGAACACCTCTAAAGTGGCTACCAGCATAGCTTTCAGCATGAAAACGCTTCAAATGCTCATAGATATAAAATACAGAACGCTACATAAAATCGCCGAAGCATACACTTACATTAATCGCTATTACAATACTAATATACGCTAAACAACCTGCACAAACAGGGAAACTGCCGTTGTTAACGTCCGCTCGAGACACTATTTGTAAAGCTGAAATCAACGCAGTCGCACAATTATATAAAACCCACAATATTCAACTTAGTTTCTTGAAGGTTTTTTCTACACCAATTATCAATTAAAAGCTATTTTTGCTTTTATGAACCTCGAATTCAACAAGAACGACGACGCCATGCGTCTGGCTGTCAGCCAGATGAAACAACGCCATGCCGTAATAGCGCAAGGCGGCGGTAAAAAAGCAATGGAAAAAGCCCGCGAAAAGGGCAAAATGGCTCCTCGCGAGCGCATACAATACCTTATTGACAAAGGTAGCTCATTTACCGAGCTGGGCGCTTTCACCGGATACGACATGTATAAGGAGCACGGCGGCTGCCCCGCAGGCGGCACCATTGCCGGTCTTGGCTATGTAAGAGGTAGAATGTGTATGATTGTAGCTAACGACAATACAGTAAAAGCAGGCGCATGGTTCCCGATAACCGGCAAAAAAAACCTGAGAATGCAGGAAATTGCCATGGAGAATAATCTGCCTGTTATATATATAGTAGACAGCGCAGGGGTTTATTTGCCCATGCAAGACGAAATATTCCCCGACAAAGAGCATTTCGGCAGAATTTTCAGGAATAATGCACAGATGAGCGCTATGGGTATCACCCAGATAGCCGCCGTTATGGGCAGTTGCGTAGCAGGCGGAGCATATCTGCCAATAATGAGCGACGAAACCCTGATGGTAGAAGGCAACGGCTCCATTTTCCTTGCAGGACCATATCTCGTAAAAGCCGCTATAGGTGAAGATGCAGATATACAAGCGCTGGGCGGCGCTAAGATGCACACGGAGATCAGCGGTATTGCAGATTATAAGTTTGATACAGAAAAAGAATGTCTGGATCAGGTTCGTAGAATAATTGACAAACTGGGCGAGCAACCCCGTCAGGGCTTCGACAGGATAAAAGCTGTCGCTCCGCTTAAAGAACCCAATGAAATTTACGGTATCGTATCGCCTCAAAACAACAAGCAATATGATGTTGTAGATGTAATTAAGTGTATTGTCGACAACTCAGAATTCGACCAGTTTAAAGAAGACTACGGCAAGACTATTGTATGCGGCTATGCCCGCGTAGATGGCTGGGCGGTAGGCATTGTGGCCAACCAACGAAAAATTGTAAAAAGCGGCAAAGGCGAAATGCAATTGGGAGGAGTAATATATAATGACAGCGCCGATAAAGCCGCGCGGTTTATTATGAACTGCAATCAGAAGAAAATTCCACTGGTTTTCTTGCAAGACGTTACCGGATTTATGGTGGGCACACGCAGCGAAAACTCTGGTATAATAAAAGACGGCGCTAAACTGGTAAATGCGGTAGCTAATTCTGTAGTGCCTAAAATCACCATAATCATCGGCAATTCGTATGGAGCCGGCAACTATGCTATGTGCGGCAAAGCATACGACCCACGATTTATTTATGCGTGGCCCAATGCCAAAATAGCGGTTATGGGCGGCGAACAAGCTGCAAAAACGCTGTTGCAAATACAGGTGGCATCGCTAAAGGCAAAGGGCGAAATAATAGACCCTGAAAAAGAAAAAGAACTGCTTAAGGATATTATAGACAAATACGACGCACAAACAAGTTCGTATTATGCAGCGGCCCGACTTTGGGTAGATGAAATAATTGACCCCGCCGAAACCCGCAATGTAATATCGGAAGGGATAAATGCAGCAAACCACTCTCAAACAAATAAAGATTTTAAAATGGGCGTGTTTCAGGTATAGATAACGCTCATCTCAATAAAACACATCGCTACCCTACTCAGGTAGCGATGTGTTTTAAGTAGTAATATTAACCATCTAACCAGGTTTTCCAAAATTTGTTTACTAGACCAATATTGTAGATGATAGAGATAAAAAATGTAAAAAAGAGCTTTGGCGACAAAGTAGTGCTGCAAAATGTATCGGCAAATATGGAGGCCGGGAAAACTAATCTTATCATTGGCGCAAGTGGCAGTGGGAAAACTGTATTGATGAAAATAATGATTGGGTTGATGGCAGTAGATGATGGCGAGGTAATATATGAAGGCCGCGATCTGGTGAAAATGGACGAGAAAGAATTGAAGGAGCTGCGCAAACAAATAGGCATGCTGTTTCAGGGTGGCGCGCTGTTTGATAGTAAAACGGTGGAAGATAACGTAATGTTCCCGCTCGATATGTTTACAAAGATGACGCATGCCGAAAAACAAAAACGCGTAAATGAAGTTTTAGACAGGGTAAACCTTAAAGACGTAAATAAAAAATACCCGGCAGAAATAAGTGGCGGTATGAAAAAAAGAGTAGCGCTTGCCCGCGCAATTGTACAAAACCCCAAATACCTGTTTTGCGACGAGCCCAATTCGGGATTAGACCCTCAAACATCGCTCGTAATTGATCGGCTTGTTAAAGAAATTACTACCGAATTCAATATAACCACAATTATTAACACCCACGACATGAATACGGTTATGGAAAGCGGCGACCATATAGTATATATGTATCAGGGCAATAAACAATGGGAAGGATCGAATAAAGAAATCATATTTAGTAAAGACGAGCGCCTCAACTCCTTCATTTTCGCATCTGAATTTCTGACTAAGGCAAAGGAAATGAGTATGATGGAGGCTAAAAATCAATCAGGAAAATAGCGGAGCTGCATAACAGCGCCTCGAAAACACATCTGTACTAACAGAAAATGCACATTTACAGGCTCAACAATTATTTCTGGCACAATTATTTCTGTGTTTTTTGAAGTAACCGCTTACTTCACTATTTTTGTAATAATTGTATATGCACAAACTATATCACATAAAGGACTTTATTGAGTGGAAGGCTTTTGGAGTCTGCTCTGCAATTGGCGATCGTATGGGTGTAGCATCGTCGCGCATACGGCTGTGGTTTATATACATTTCCTTTCTTACTATGGGCTCGCCCGTTATAGTATATATGGTACTTGCATTCTGGATGAATATAAAGCGATACATATTGCAAACCCGGCGCAATCCGCTAAAGTGGCTGTAATCAGCATTTTTTCAGCCTGTTTCGGTTCTGTTTTTTCAGCGTCATTTGCGTATTTATCGTCGGCAAGGCAAAGTACACGCACTGGAACAAACCAAATATTAACCACTAATTACAAACAAAAGCGCCTGAATAAGAAAGCCTGTCAAAAGATTGGGGCGTCGGATATAAGTTTTTAAAAAAAGTATTACCTTGCAAGTTCAGAAAAATATCAAGTTGGCTATGTCACACCGTTGGAGAAATATATTATTATCGCTATCTGTAGCATCAATCCTCTTTGCTGCCTGCAGCAGGAAGTACAGCAGCGACAATCCACTACCTACATCCTATTCGCCTTCCATTATCATTAATAGCGATAATCAGGTTGTTTACGCTTTTCATCCTACTACGGGCAAAAAAAACTGGGAGTTAAGCATGCCCTCTCTTTCAGGATTGATCAGTACTGAGTTTACGCCATCGCCGCTGCTATACAAGGGTAGTTTATACCTGACGAGTATTAACTCAGACACTATTTACAAGGTAAACGCCAAAACCGGAAAATTAATTAAGAAATTAGTAACCGATCCATTCCACTCATTTACTGTTGTGGCAAGCCCTATTGCAGATGGCAAAATGCTGTATTTGGCTACAACCAACAATCATATTTATGCATTGGATACCGCAGACGGAACAGTGATTTGGGATTGGGATGCAGGATCGCCAATAATATCTTCGCCAACCATATACGACGGCAAAATTTATTTCGGAACAACCGGTGGTTCGGTGTTTGCACTCGACAAAAACACAGGTCCTATCATAGACCCAACCAGCGGCGCAGAAGTGCCTGTATGGGTTTATACACCCCTTAGTCCATACACCGGTTTGCCAAGCGCTAAGTTTGTATCATCTGCTTGCGTACATCCTCCGTATTTATACATCGGCAGCGTTTCAGACAGCAATATGTACTGCTTGTACTTAAACCCCACAGTTGAAACGCCTCCTACATATACTGGTGTTGAACGTTGGCGCTACAAAACAAATGGCGGTATATATAGCTCGCCAACGGCAAAAGCAGGTAGGGTTATCTTCGGCAGCAACGACTTTCATATCTACTGCCTCGATACGTCTATCGATTCATCAAGAGGACGTATTGTGCCAACCAAAATATGGAGCGACAGCACACGCAGCCAGATATACTCATCGCCATTTATCGCAAACCAAATCGTTTACATAGGCTGTCACGACTACAACCTCTATGCGATCAACATCATTGATGGTAAAGTAAAATGGACGTACAAAACAAATGGTTTGATAAAATCAAGTCCGCTTGAATATCGTGGAATGGTATACGTAGGAAGCTACGACAAAAACCTTTACGCCATAGATTCGGCAACGGGCACGCTGAAATGGTACCAAAACACCAATGGTAACATAGAGTGCTCACCTGTACTTGATGACCTTTCTGGAAACAGCTTTAACTCTGGAATCAGCGGTTACGTGCAATAGCATTACAAAAGAAATAAAGTATTGATAGCCTCCGCTTCGTGCGGGGGCTATTTTTTTGCCAAAACAGCTGCAACCAGGCTTCATTACAGATAGCGCGAGATAGTAAACTGAGCCGTGTTTTTTATTTTATAAAATCGCTACCTTTAATAGAAATTACGGAAGGCGCTGTTTATAAACACTTTGTGCGCTTTCCCTAATACACACCGCCTTATAAAGAATGCTTTACGCAATTGTAGACATAGAAACCACCGGAAGTTATGCTGCCGCAAACGGCATTACTGAAATAGGCATAGTGATACATGACGGAGTAAAAACATTGCACTTTTACGAAAGTCTGGTCAACCCGCAAATGCCTATACCCTTTTTTATTCAAAAGCTTACCGGTATAGATAATAGCATGGTAGCAAACGCGCCTGTGTTTGGCGAAATAGCCGCTCAGATATACGATTTGCTACAGGACAAGGTTTTTGTAGCGCACAACGTAAACTTCGACTACTCTTTTTTAAAACTGCATTTGCAAAAAGCCGGTTTCGAGTTAAACGCAAAAAAACTCTGCACAGTGCGTTTAGCCAGAAAAGTGCTGCCGGGACTAAATGGATACAGCCTTGGCAAGCTGACCCAAAGATTGGGAATTAATCATACCATGCACCACCGGGCAGGCGGCGACGCGCTGGCTACCGCCGATCTTCTGGCAATGATTGTTGCCAAAGATGAAGAAGGCGCAATAGAGGCCATGCTGAAAGGCAAAACCAGCGAACAATATCTACCGCCGCACCTTCCGGTGGAGCATCTGGAACGGTTGCCCTCAAGCCCCGGCGTTTATTACTTTTATAACGACAAAGGCAAAACAATATACATAGGCAAAGCAAAAAACATACGCAAACGGGTAAAAAGTCATTTTTCGAACAATAAAACAAACAGACAAAAACAAGATTTCTTACGCGAAACACACCGAATCAGCTACAAACAGTGCGCCACAGAACTGATGGCACATATACTTGAAAGCGCAGAAATAAGACGTCTATGGCCAGTACATAATAGAAGCCAGCGCGGCTACCTGCCCCAGTTTGGCCTTATTGTTTATGAAGACATGCAAGGCTATAAGCGTTTTGCCATTGAGAAAAACAAACGGAACTACAAGCCGGTATACACTTTTAACACCCTGATAGAAGGACATAACAGATTGCGCAGGCTTGCCGATGAGTTTGGGCTGTGCCTTCGCTTGTGCAATCTTGCCGCAACCTGCGACTGCCCTTTACATCAACCGCCAGAATTGTATAATGAAATGGCCGATAAGGCCGCATCGCACTTAAAAAATCAACTACCTACTTTTGCGCTGATAGATGTTGGCATGGACGACAACGACCATAGTTGTATCCTTATGAAAGAAGGCAATCTGTACGGTATGGGCTACATAACCGACAAACGAGAACAGCTACTTTCTGTAGATACTGTGATAGCCAATATAGAGCCGCTGCAAGACAACGACTACATACGTAACCTGGTAATACGCCACGCAAGCGAATTCCCTGAAAAGTGCGTTATGTTTAAATAATCCATGAATTTACAATGCCGTGTTGCGCCAAACTGTAAGTACAACGTATAATTATTACGGATTGGCTAACTTGCACCTGTTCTTTTGATAAAAATATAGCGGAAATATCATGGCTAATGCGATCATTAAAGTAGATAACCTTAAAAAAAGCTACGGCGCTTTCGAAGCAGTAAAGGGTATAAGCTTTGAGGTAATGGAAGGCGAGATTTTCGGTCTGTTAGGGCCCAATGGCGCGGGCAAAACCACTACGCTCGAAATAATAGAAACGCTGCGCAATAAAACTGCCGGCAAGGTAGAAGTAGACGGTAAAGATCTGGACAAGGAACCGCAGGCTATTAAAAATATTATTGGCGTGCAGCTTCAGGCCGCGGGATACTACCCGAATCTGAATCTGAAACAGATAATAGAATTGTTTGCCGGACTATATAACAAGCCAACCGACCCAATGGCATTGCTGGATACCGTGAACCTGCGCGACAAAGCCAAGAGCAAATTTAAAGAGTTGTCGGGCGGACAGAAACAACGCTTTTCTATAGCCACTACGCTTATCAACGAACCTAAAATAATTTTCCTTGACGAACCTACTACCGGCCTCGACCCACAGGCAAGACGAAACCTATGGGACCTGATCATTCAGCTACGCCAAAGCGGCAAGACAGTGGTGATAACTACCCACTACATGGATGAAGCCGAGGTGCTTTGCGACCGGGTGGCTATTGTAGATAACGGACAAATAATAGCGTTAAATACGCCGAACGAGTTGATAGACCGCCTGTTAGCTACTGGCTTCAGACGCCCAAAAGCAGTAAAAGAAGCCAATCTGGAAGATGTATTTCTGAATATGACTGGCAAAGAATGGCGCGAGGGATAGAATACAACAGCAGCCTACCGCTGAAATAATGCATTAATAAAATTCAAGTTGGCAATAATTTTAGTTCCTTTGCCGCATATTATTATGACCGAACATACTCTCGCTTTACAAACAAGCTATCCGGTGATGGAACATTTTTACACCTTGCAGGGCGAGGGCGTTCATACCGGCAAGGCGGCTTACTTCATCCGACTCGGCGGCTGCGATGTAGGATGCGTTTGGTGCGATGTAAAAGAAAGCTGGGATGCAGCCGCGCACCCGGTAATGAATACCGCCGATATTGTAGCGCAAGCCGCCGCCGAGCCCGGCAGAATTGCGGTAATAACCGGTGGCGAACCCGCAATGCACAACCTTGCCGATATTTGCGCCCAATTGCAGGAAGCTGGATTCAAAACCCACATCGAAACATCCGGAGCACATCCACTATCGGGCAATTTAGACTGGGTTACTTTGTCGCCCAAAAAGTTTAAAGCGCCTCTTGACGAGAATTTCAAAAAGGCGCACGAACTAAAAATAGTCGTGTTTAACAAGTCAGATCTGCAGTGGGCAGAAGAACATGCTACAAAAGTAACAGCCGAATGTAAACTATACCTTCAGCCGGAATGGAGCAAACGAGAAACAATAACGCCAATTATAATCGACTATATTAAACGCCATCCTAAATGGCAATTATCTTTGCAAACACACAAATACATTAATATTCCTTAGTTTATGAATTGGATTCAAGTAGTGGTACTTGGTATTGTAGAAGGCATTACCGAATTTTTGCCTATTTCCAGCACCGGCCATATGATTATTGCCAGCTCTATTATGGGCATTAGCGAAGATGCTTTTACTAAGTTGTTCGAGGTTTGCATTCAGTTTGGCGCTATACTATCTGTTGTCGCCATGTATTGGCGCAAGTTTTTCGACTTTGCCAAATGGCAGTTCTATGTAAAGCTAATTGTAGCGTTTATCCCGGCTGCCATTTGCGGAGCCCTGTTTTCAAAACAAATCGACGCACTGCTCGAGAGTAGTTTTACCGTAGGCATGAGCTTCCTTATAGGCGGCGTGATACTGTTGTTTGTCGACAAAATTTTCAAAAACGGCACATTGGAGCACGAACGTGAAATAGGCTTTACAAAAGCTTTTCTGATAGGCTGTTTTCAGGTTTTGGCTATGGTGCCGGGGGTTTCGCGCAGCGCTGCTACAATTGTGGGCGGACTACAACAAAAACTCAATCGCAAACTGGCGACCGAGTTTTCGTTTTACCTCACCATTCCTACCATGACGGCCGCATCGGCAAAGAAGCTTTGGGATTTTTACAAAGAGCACGACCATCATTTTGCATTCGAGCAGGGGCAATTGGGCATGCTGATAGCCGGCAATATTATTGCGTTTATTGTCGCGTTCATTGCAATCAAAACATTTATCGCCTATGTTCAAAAGCACACATTCCGCGCTTTTGGCGTGTATCGCATTATTGCCGGCATTGCCGTACTTGGGTTGATAAGCGCCGGCATTATTAAGAAAAATGAAGCAAAAGAAACTGTGCCCGCCAAGCAAACGGCTATGGTGAAAAATCAACCATCCAAAAGTCCGGCGTTGGCATGCTACAACTAAAAATCACCGCCATTATTGTATAACGAGCGCCAATAAGGGTATCAAAATTCTCTTTGCTAATTAATTATTAAAAGGCGCGGCGTTATCGCTCTTTTCTTACCTTTGCTATTGTAAAAAATTAAGACATACCAGAACCAACTAACAACATATGGGCTACGTTAAAGACCTTTTTAAAGTAAAGGCTGATGAGCAGGCTAAAGAGATAAAAAGCATCATTGAACAGCACGGCAACAAAAAAATTGAAGACGTAACACTGGCGCAGGTATATCAGGGCATGCGCGGCATTACTGGTCTTGTCACCGAAACTTCATTACTGGACGCTAACGAAGGTATCCGTTTCCGTGGTTTTTCTATCCCCGAACTAAGAGAGAAGTTGCCAAAAGTAGAAGGCGGCAACGAACCATTGCCAGAAGGCCTTTTCTATCTGATGCTAATAGGCGAAACCCCTACAGCTGAACATGTAGACCATATTTCGGCTACATGGGCGCGCCGCTCGCACGTTCCCAACTATGTATTCGATGTTATCGAATCGTTCCCGGTATCTGCTCACCCAATGACTCAGTTCACAGCTGCTGTTCTTGCTTTGGGCACTGAATCTAAATTTGCAAAAGCATACAACGACGGCATCAGCAAAAAAGAGTATTGGAGCTATGTGTATGAAGATACCATGACGCTTATTGCTCGCTTGCCAAGAATTGCAGCATATATATACCGCCGCAAATACAAAAATGGCGACCACATTCAGCCCGATGGTATGCTCGACTGGAGCGGCAACTTTGCCCACATGCTGGGTTATGAAGATGAAAGCTTCAAAGAACTGATGCGTTTGTACCTCACCATCCATGCCGACCACGAAGGCGGCAACGTATCTGCTCACGCTACGCACCTTGTTGGTTCTGCCCTAAGCGATCCTTATTTGTCGTTCGCAGCCGGTATGACTGGTCTTGCTGGTCCGCTTCACGGTCTTGCAAATCAGGAAGTGATTCGCTGGATAGAAGAAATGTGTAAAGAACTAAGCAGCGACTCTCCTACCAAGGAGCAAATAGCTGACTACATACATAAAACGCTAAAAGCAGGTAAAGTTGTTCCGGGATATGGCCACGCTGTATTGCGCAAAACAGACCCACGCTTTGTTGCTCAAATGGAATTTGCAAAACGCCATTGCGCCGACGATCCTACTGTACAAACTGTATGGAATGTATATGAAGTAGCGCCGTCAATTTTGGAAAGCACAGGTAAAATCAAGAATCCATGGCCAAACGTTGATGCCCATTCTGGCGCATTGCTGAAACATTATGGCCTGATAGAAGAAGATTTTTACACTGTATTGTTCGGCGTATCGCGCGCACTGGGCGTACTGGCAAGCCTTTGCTGGGATCGCGCATTGGGCTTCCCTATCGAGCGTCCAAAATCTATAACCACAGAATGGGTTAAAAATTTTATAGCTAACAGCTAATAACGAAAAGTTCAAAATATAACATAAGCCATCGGAATCATAAAATCCGGTGGCTTTTTTGTGCGTCTGCTCGCTAATGCCAACAACTATTAATATCGTTATTGTTTGCCGGGCGCAGCACAAAACGAACTGAAATTAATTTTAAGTATTTTTGTTGTTTAAAGCCGAATCGATTTGCCAACAACTGTTTTTCTAATCACGCCGCCATTTACACAACTCAATACCCCCTACCCTGCTACCGCCTATCTAAAAGGCTTTTTAAACACGCGTGGCATTAGCTCGTATCAGGCCGATCTGGGTATAGAGGTTACGTTGGCTTTGTTCTCAAAAAACGGCTTACAACAGCTATTCGATACTATAAACAAAATGCCGGTACCGGCGACCGGATGGAAATCGGCCAGAATAATTGCCCTTCAAGACGACTACATAAACACAATAGACGACACTATCCGCTTTCTGCAAGGCGCCAACCCAACGCTTGCCCATTATATTGCCAAACGAAACTACCTGCCCGAAGCTGCGCGCTTTAGTCAACTCGATGATCTGGAATGGGCTTTTGGCGCAATGGGCGCACAAGACAGAGCCAAACACCTGGCTACGATGTATCTGGAAGATCTTAGCGATCTTATTATGGAATGCATAGACCCTCATTTTGGCTTTAGCAGGTATGCCGAACGCCTGGGCAGATCGGCCAATAGCTTCGATGAGTTGTATAATCACCTCCAACAGCCGTACACTTATATTGACAGACTGTTATTGAATATTCTGTCGGAGCGAATGGCGCGCATCGAGCCCGCGCTTGTGGCTGTTTCGGTTCCCTTTCCCGGCAACCTATATTCCGGCTTCCGGTGTGCGCAGTGGATAAAAAAGAACTACCCGGACGTAAAGCTGGCAATGGGCGGTGGCTTCCCCAATACAGAGCTACGTTCACTATCCGACCCTCGCGTATTCGAATTCTTTGACTTCATAACGCTCGATGACGGCGAGGCGCCTATAGAAAATCTCGTTAATTTTATTGAAGGCAAAAAAACAGCCGAGGAACTAAAACGCACGTTTAGCCTCAGTAATGGCGCGGTAGCGTATACAGACAATAAACACTGCAAAGATTATAAGCAGGGCGCAGTAGGAACGCCAGACTACAGCGACTTCCTCCTCGATAAGTATATATCTGCCATTGAGGTGCGCAACCCCATGCACAGCCTATGGAGCGATGGCAGGTGGAACAAATTGACCATGGCGCACGGCTGCTACTGGGCAAAGTGTACGTTTTGCGATATTTCGCTCGACTATATAAAACAATACGAGCCTATTGCAGCCGCCACGCTTTGCGACAGAATAGAGCAGATTGTGGCTCAAACAGGACAGACCGGTTTTCACTTTGTAGACGAAGCTGCGCCGCCGGCGCTTATGCGCTCCCTCGCGCTCGAGATCATTCGCCGTAAGATAACCATAAGCTGGTGGACCAATGTTCGTTTTGAAAAAAGCTTTACCCGAGACCTTTGCCAGTTACTAAAAGCATCGGGCTGCATAGCAGTGTCCGGCGGACTGGAGGTTGCCTCCGACAGACTATTGCAGTTGATAAACAAGGGCATAACGGTAGCGCAGGTAGCCCGCGTTAATAAAAACTTCTCAGAGGCTGGCATTATGGTGCATGCTTACCTTATGTACGGTTTTCCTACCCAAACTGCGCAAGAAACAATAGACTCGCTCGAGATGGTTCGCCAAATGTTTCAGGCGGGTATCCTGCAATCGGCATTCTGGCATCAGTTTGCCATGACAGCCCATAGCCCGGTAGGTATGGAGCCTGCAAAATATGGCGTAGTAAAAGAATCGGAAGCCATAGGCACATTCGCTAACAACGACATAGTGCACCACGACCCAAAAGGCGCCGATCATGAAGCCTATACGGAAGGATTAAAAAAGTCGTTGTTCAACTATATGCACGGAACATGTTTCGATTATGCTTTGCAAAAGTGGTTCGATTTTAAAACGCCTAAAACAACCGTAAAACCAGACTATATCAGCGCTATACTCAACGAAGAAGAGTATACAAGCGCCAATCCCGCATCTAAAATAATATGGCAGGGCAAGGCTCCGGCTATTGAAATAAGTACCAAGTCAAAAAAAGGCAGTACATGGGAAGTTTGCACCCTCACCTTCGAAACAAAGCGCGAAACAATCAGCATAAAAGTAAACGAACCAATGGGTAGCTGGCTGGCGGGTATGCTATCAAAAATGAGCTTACCAAACAATAAAACCTATACGTGGCAAGAAATAAAAGAAGATTACGAGGCTGCCGGACTGGAAGACTTCGAACTGTTTTGGGATAACAAGCCCGTAAATAGTTTGTACAAAGCAGGGTTATACCGGTTTTAGTTTTATGTTATCATGCCTAGGGCTGGCACAATTGGTATTTATGCATTAAATTTGAAGTAGCAGCATTCAGTCCAATTCATCTATCATGCGACAAAACACTTTAGCCATACCTCAGTTTTCACCTGTCGCACTGATAATGCTGGCAATCCTTATGTGCGGCGCCCTGAATGTGAAAGGTCAGAAAAAAAAGCAAAAAGAAGATGGAGTAGCCGCCGGACCTATGTCATGCAAAATATCGGGCAAGGTAGTCAGCATTTTGCAATACGTAGATGCCGCCGACTCCGGAAGTATATGCGCAAAATGTCCGTGCTACGCACGGGTGCGTATTATGGAACTTATCGCTTGCGGACAAGCCGTTACTGTTCCGCTCTATTCGGGCGACACTATAGAAATAAAGTTTACTAAATCGTTACAACCATCGGGCTACGGCAGAAAACGCCGCAAAGCGCCGGGATTGAAAGAGGGCGACATGTTTACTGCCTACACAGAACAGCGTCTAAAAATGGGGGCAACAGATCAATTTGTGATTTACGACTACTCCCTTAAAAAATAACTACGCGACTAAAGGTACGCCAGCATTTCCTCCAGATACTTCCTTTCGTTGCTCAGTCGCGGCACTTTGTTTTGGCCTCCCAGCTTGCCTTTGTCTTTCAGCCACCGTTTGAAGCCGTCTTTCGGCATCTGGTGCACTATGGGCATCCGCAGGGCTATGTCTTTATATCGCTTAGCCTCATAATCAGAATTGATAGCCTGTAGCGACTTATCGAGCAACGAGGTAAAATGCTCCAGCGAAACCGGCAAATGTTCGAACTCTATTACCCATTCATGGGCTCCGTTGTTTTCGCCAGTCATATACACCGGCGCAGCAGAATAGTCTACCACAACCGCGCCTGTTTCTGCGCAAGCCACTGCTATGGCGTTGTCGGCATTGTCTACAATCAGCTCTTCGCCAAACGCATTGATGAAGTGTTTCAGGCGGCCGCTCACCTTTATCCTGAACGGATCGAGCGAGGTAAACTGGATCGTATCGCCCACCATATAACGCCACAAACCGCCATTGGTGCTTATAACTATAGCATAGTTTTTATATAGCTCCACCTCTTTCAGGGTCAGGGTGCGCGGCGACTCTTTGCCATATTCGTCCATCGGCATAAACTCGTAAAATATGCCATGGTTTAAAAACAGCAGCATACCTTCCTCATCCTCTCTGTCTTGCGCTGCAAAAAAACCTTCCGATGCGTTGTAGGTTTCTCTGTAATACATATTGGGCGACGGCACAAACTGCTCAAACTGCCTGCGGTAGGGTATAAAGTTCACACCGCCATGTATGTATAATTCCAGATTTGGCCATATATCCAGGAGATTGTTGGCGCCCGTTATTTCAAATATGCGTTTTATCAGCACTATAGTCCAGGTGGGCACACCGGCTATATAGGTAACATTTTCTGTAATAGTACTGTGCGCCATGCGCTCTATTTTCGCCTCCCATTCGGTCATTAGCGCAATACTCAATTCGGGAGTACGAAACAACTGTCCGGCAAATGGCATGTTTTGCAACATAACCGCCGACAGATCGCCAAAAAAGGAAGCCGCATTCAATTGGTTTACCTGATGGCTGCCGCCAAGCAACAGACACTTACCCGAGGTTAGATTGGATTGCGGATTCTGACGTAAGTAAAGCGCCAGCACGTCTTTGCCGCCGCGATAGTGAGTGTCGTCCAGCGACTCTTTACTTACAGGTATAAACTTGCTCTTATCGCTGGTCGTTCCGCTCGATTTGGCAAACCACGTAATAGGCGAAGGCCACAAAATATTCTGATGTCCTTCTAAAATACGCTGTATATAGGGCTTCAGCGTTTCATAATCGTTTATCGGCACATTGCGCTGGTATTCGCTGATGCTACCTATATTTTCAAAATTGTATTTCTTTCCATATTCGGTAAACTGCGCCGACCCCACCAAATTATTAAACACCTGCTGTTGGGTGTCTATAGGGTTGTGCATAAAATTATCTATCGCGCTTTGGCGCAACTTGATAAAAGCCTTGAATGCGGGACTAATTATACTCATAATACGAAAAATAAAATTCTGAAGCCGATAGTTCAAATTCAGCCTTGCGGCTGCACTATACAGCTATTGCGTTGTGCGCACCCTGTCCGTTACTACAGGCCGCGTTTCACTTGTTATTGCTTTACCGGCCACAAATGTTCTTTGCGCCGCAGCACAAAGTTCTGTCCAAGATATACTTTTCTTACCTGTTCGTCGGCAGCTAATTCCTCAGCCGATCCGGCCTTAAGTATGCGCCCCTCAAAGAGCAGGTATGCACGATCGGTAATGGATAGCGTTTCCTGTACATTATGGTCTGTAATAAGGATACCAATATTTTTAAATTTGAGCGCAGCCACTATACTCTGTATATCTTCTACGGCTATAGGGTCTATACCGGCAAAGGGTTCATCGAGCAATATAAACTTAGGATTTACCGCAAGTGCGCGCGCTATTTCTGTTCTGCGTCGTTCGCCGCCGCTCAGCACATCGCCGGGGCTTTTGCGCACATGCCCCAAATGAAACTCATCAAGCAAGTCTTCCAGTTTCTTACGCTGTTCGCCGCGGGTCAATTTGGTCATTTCCAGCACTGCCGATATGTTATCCTCCACCGACAGTTTCCTGAATATAGACGCCTCTTGCGGCAGGTAGCCTATGCCCATTTGCGCGCGCTTGTACATGGGTAGCGCGGTAATATTTTCGCCGTCCAGAAACACATTGCCTTTATCGGGCTTTACCAACCCCACCACCATGTAGAAAGAAGTAGTTTTACCCGCTCCGTTAGGGCCAAGCAAACCTACAATCTCTCCCTGATTCACATCAAACGACACATTATTTACTACTGTGCGCCTGCCGTATTGTTTTACAAGTCCTTCGGTATGTATTTTCAACTGTGGCCTTTTGCGCAAAAATAACAAATAGGCAGGAGTTTTCGATTAAGCCAAATGGAGTGAATATGCTAAAATTTGGCGAGCAACTACCGCAATACAAAAGAGCGTTGCTGCCTGCAATAGCAACAACGCTCCTAATATTACTGACTGACAATTATATCCCTTTAAAAACGGGCTTCCTCTTCTCTAAAAATGCCTGTACGCCCTCTCTAAAGTCGTGCGATGCTCCTGCAAGCGCCTGCACTTTCTTCTCGGCTTCCAGTTGCTCCTGCAAGCTGTGGTTGTAGGTTTCGTTTAGTACACGTTTAGTAAGGCCAATACCTTTTGTAGGCATCTGGGCAAGGTTCATGGCCATTTTCTTGCTCTCAGTTTCAAACTCATCGTCGGCGTAGCATTTATATATCATACCCATTGCCGCCGCTTCTGTCGCGGTCACTTTGTCGCCGGTCATCATCAGCGCCGCTGCGCGCTGCATCCCCACCAGGCGAGGCAACATATAGGTCCCTCCGCTATCGGGTATCAGTCCTATTTTGCTGAATGCTTGTATAAATGATGCGCTATTGGCCGCAACCACAATGTCGCAAGCCAATGCAATATTTGCGCCAGCTCCTGCCGCAACCCCATTTACGGCCGCAATTATCGGTTTTTCTATAGTGCGCAGTCTTATTATTGCCGGATTGTAGTGTTCGTCCACCATGCGCTCAAATTCCTCCGGCGTTGGGTTCATAGCCTCGCTCAGATCCTGACCCGAGCAAAAGCCCTTGCCAGCGCCGGTAAGGTATATACACCTAATACCGCTGTCGGCAGCACAATCGTCCAGATATGCCTGTAGCGTCAGCGCCATTTCGCGGTTATAGCTATTATACTTTTCAGGTCTGTTCAGGGTAATGTACCCTACCCCGTTTTCTTTGTGTAGTAATACTGCGCTCATAGCCCAAAGTTACATTTAGTTGCGATATACCCAATAA
>CAZLPE010000011.1:0-32542 GCA_964561325.1 uncultured Flavipsychrobacter sp. | reverse complement strand
TGTACGGCGGCACATATGATTATGACCCCGACGATGTTGCCCACATGGGCGGCCTCCTAATTCAGGTATCAATTATGGTCGGCTACCTTATGCTTGCCGCGGCTAAAGAAAAAGCCGAAGACGAATGGATAAGGCACATACGCCTTGTATCGCTACAATGGAGCGTCTTTTTATACATCCTGCTTAGGTTATCTTTCAAATGCGCGGCATTTTTCACCGCCAATGCTTTGCTGCTGCCTCAATGGCAAATCAATACCATGCTGCTGTTCTACATTCTATTATTCTACTACCAGGTGCATATAAAACACCTGATAACAAGACTGGTGGGGAGGGCGCGCAATGAAAAATAGCATAAAGGTGGAACGCGCCAAAAAGAACATAACGCAGGAAGAACTGGCAAACCAGATACAGATTTCGCGGCAGTCTATAAACGCAATTGAAACCGGAAAATTTGTACCCTCCACTATTCTGGCGCTAAAAATTGCACGTTATTTTAACTCAACAGTAGAACAAATTTTTGAACTGGAACCAAACGACTAACAATAAACAACAACCAAAATGAAAAAAACAATAATACTGATACTTATGATAGCCGCAAACCTTGCCGCAATGGCACAACCCGGTGTAAAAGAAGGTAAAGCCCTGAAAAAACTATCTGACCAATACAACAAAGGCGACTATAAAGCGCTATTTGATATGCTGAGCGATGAGTTTAAAGCAGCGACCTCAGAAAAAGACATCACCGACTTTTATGCTAATAATATCCGCAAAGAGTATGGAAAGATCATTGCATGGCAAGATCTGGGTATGGGCAACTTTAAGGTAAAGATGGAACGCGGCATGCTGGATCTCGCGATTGTAGCCAACGACGAGGGCAAGATTGGCGGTATGAACTGGGCGCCAGCAGAGGAAGCGAAGCCCGTTAAAAAGTCGACGCCGAAGATCATTAAGTCGAACAATAAAAAAACAACAAAACTCGAACGATTCATTGATTCACTTGCCACGGCTCACCTGCAAAACCCAATAAATTGCGGCTTGGCAATTGGTCTTATCAAAGGCGACAAAATCACTACCTACTTCTATGGAGCCTCAAAAAAAACAGGTGGATTGTTGCCAGACGACAATACGCTGTTCGAGATAGGGTCTGTTACCAAAACATTCACCGGCACATTGCTGGCGCACGCTATCAACGAAGGTAAAATGAATCTGGATGACGACATAACCAAGTATCTGCCAACCACCGGCTACGACAACCTAACCTATAAAGGACGTACAATAAAGATAAAACACCTTGCTAATCACTCGTCGGGACTGCCTACCATCCCCGAAAACATGCAAAACCAAAAAGACTTTGATAAGAACAACCCTTATAAAAACTATAGTAAAGCTATGCTGCTCGACTACCTCAGAACGGTTACGCTCAATACAGTACCCGGCGAGGTAAATGAATACTCCAACCTGGCGGTAGCCTTGCTGGGCGTAATACTGGAAAGCGTGTACGAAAAGCCCTACGAAGAGCTAGTCAACGATGTACTACTCAAACCGCTGAACATGAAAAGCACATTCTTTAAAATACCGGCAGCGTCAACCAAATCGCCGCTAAAAATGGCTACCGGCTACAATGGAGAAACGGGAGTTACTACACCGGTTTGGGATTTTCAGGCATTTGCACCGGCGGGTGGCATAAAATCTACCATTGGCGATATGCTGAAATACCTGAAAGCGAACATGAACGAAGCCAATGCCGACATGAAACTGGCCCACCAAACCACCTACAAAGACGCAACAAATGAAGTAGCCATAAACTGGATAATAAAAACCAACCGAGACAAGCATACCCTTGTATGGCACAACGGGCGCACCTATGGCTTCTCGAGCTTTTGCGGCTATGTAAAAGAAAAAGGCAATGGCGTAGTTGTGCTCAATAACTCCGGAGTAAATATAGATGTGCTGGCGGTGCAGCTTTTGGGGGCTATGGCAAAGGAGTAAGTCATAAAAATTGAATTCTGCAAGCTGATTTTGCGCATCTTTTTTACTCATTAATTTCCCTACTTTTGCAAAAAATCTAAAAAACCGGGATGCGTAGCTGGTGGTGGAAAATATTGGGCGGTATACTTGTGGGCTGGACTGTAGTTGCTGGTTTTTTGTTGCCGGTACCCAGACTGGATATACTCAACGAAACCATCCGTAACCTGTACTTTCACGTGCCCATGTGGTTTACCATGATTGTATTGTTTGCGGTTGCGTTCACTTACTCTATCCGTTATCTCATCACCGGCAATCTGCAAGACGATATTTATGCGGTGCAGTTTACCAATACTGGCATATTTTTCAGCATATTGGGCATGCTCACCGGTATGGAGTGGGCGCAATATACGTGGGGCGCCGCCTGGAGCAACGACCCTAAGCAATTGGGCACCGCCATGTGTATGCTCATTTATTTTGCCTACATAATATTGCGCAGCGGCATAAAAGACGAAGAAAAGAAAGCAAAGATCAGCGCAGTGTACAATGTTTTTGCATTTGCTATGATGATACCGCTGATATTCATACTGCCGCGAATGGTCGATTCACTGCATCCCGGCAACGGCGGTAATCCCGCATTTGCAAAATATGACCTCGACAGCCATATGCGCATTGTATTTTATCCGGCAGTTTTGGGCTGGATACTTACCGGCGTATGGATTGCCAAACTAAAAGTGCGCGTAGACCTTATTAACTACAAAAGGGACAATGCGTTCCAAATTAACTTCGAAAAGAAAATATCCAATGGCTAAAAGAGCGCTATCTACACTTTTGTTGTTGCTGATAACTACGGGCATATGCAGCGCCGAGACAGAAATGGCCGACGCCATGAGGTCGAATGGCAAAATATACGTTGTAATTACCGTATTAGCAACTATATTTGCGGGAATTTTTGCGTATCTGGTTTATCTGGATAGAAAAATAAAAAAACTGGAAAAAGAATAAATCATCATTTTACTCACTCAAACTAAAAAAAACAAAGTGAATAACGCAACTAATCCAACACAAGAAGCTCATTACAGCTTTTTTCAAGGTGTGGAGCGCAACTTTGATAAAGCTGCGCGTTACACTCGTTTCGAATCAGGTATTCTTGAGCAGATCAAAGCCTGCAACTCCGTTTATCGCATGAAATTCCCGGTGCGTATCGGTGAAAAAATCGAAGTTATTGAAGCCTACCGTGTGCAACACTCACACCACAAACTTCCATGTAAAGGCGGTATCCGCTACAGTATGGATGTGAATCAAGATGAAGTGATGGCTTTGGCTGCGTTGATGACATACAAATGCGCTATCGTTAACGTACCATTCGGCGGCGGTAAAGGCGGTATCAAGATCAATCCAAAAAACTATAGCGTTTTCGAACTGGAAAAAATCACCCGTCGTTACGCTTCAGAACTCGTAAAGAAAAACTTCATAGGCCCCGGCATCGACGTTCCAGCGCCAGACTATGGCACCGGCCCACGCGAAATGAGCTGGATTGTAGATACTTACGCTTCACTTAAACCAGGCGAAGTAGATGCATTAGCTTGTATCACCGGCAAACCTGTAACACAGGGCGGCGTTCGCGGACGTACAGAAGCAACTGGTCTGGGTGTATATTATGGTATTCGCGAAGTGTGCAACACTGCCGAAGACATGAAAAAACTTGGTCTGGAAGTTGGCATAGAAGGCAAAAGAGTAATAGTGCAAGGCTTAGGCAACGTGGGCTACCATGCTGCTAAATTCTTCTACGACAACGGCGCTAAAATTGTTGGCGTAGCTGAATACGAAGGCGGTATTTATGACGAAAAAGGTCTCGACATTTACAAAGTTGTTGAGTTCCGCAAGTCTACAGGCTCTTTGCTCAACTACCCCGGCGCAACAAACATTGCTAACAGCGCTGAAACAATGGAGCAGCCTTGCGACATCTTGATACCAGCAGCTTTGGAAAATGTTATCAATGGCAGCAATGCAGCGCGTATTCAGGCAAAAATCATAGGCGAAGGCGCTAACGGTCCGTTGACTCCAGAAGCTGACGAAATACTGAACCAAAAAGGCGTAATAGTAGTACCGGATATGTACCTGAATGCAGGCGGCGTAACCGTGTCTTACTTCGAATGGCTGAAAAACCTGAGCCACGTTCGTTTTGGCCGTATGGACAAACGCTTCAGCGAAAACCAAAACACTTCAATCCTTGCATCTGTTGAAAGCCTGACCGGTAAAAAAGTTACCGATATGGAGCGTAGGCAAATATTGCATGGCCCCGATGAAGTTGATCTGGTTTATTCTGGACTGGAAGATACGATGATCGGTTCTTACCACGAAATCCGTGAAGCGCTTATGAGCTTAGATAACAAGGTAGATATGCGTACAGCGGCTTTCACAGTAGCGATCAACAAAGTTGGCGTTTCTTACGAAGAGCTGGGCATTTTCCCATAATCATATATCACTACATTGTTCAAAGGTCGCCCCCAAGGCGGCCTTTGTTTTTTTGGGGAATCAATATTAGCTCAAGGCAATCGCCAAATAAAAAGTAGGCTATATCAATCCGTATTACCCATTCCATTTACTAACTTTAATTACATCCTTTCATTTAACCTAAAATACCCCTGATGAAAAAACTATGTACAACCCTGCTGGCTGTGGCGGCAGGTATTGCGGCCTGCGCCCAGGCGCCCGAACTGCGCTGGCAACGCGCCAGCGGCGGCAATGCCAACGACTACGCATATAGCATGATGCAAACGCGCGACAGCGGCTATATAATGGCGGGACTAACTAATTCTTACGACGGCGACATCACTACCTTTCGCGGCGGCGACGACTACTGGGTGCAAAAAACAAATGATACCGGCGCTTTAGTATGGCAAAAAAGTTATGGCGGCAGCCTCACCGACAATGCCCAATCGGTAAGACAAACCTCTGATGGCGGATACATAATAGCAGGATTTACAAATTCTACCGACGGGCAGGTTGTGGGCAATCATGGCATATACGATTATTGGGTGATAAAAACCGACGATACAGGCGGCATAGTTTGGAAAAAATGCTATGGCGGCAGCGGGCTGGATCAGGCAAACGACATTAAACAAACTACCGATGGCGGCTACATAATAGTTGGCCTAAGCCGATCGAACGATGGACAGGTGACCGGACACCATGGCTCAACTTCTTTTCCCGACTTCTGGGTAGTAAAAATAGACGACACCGGGGCTATTGAATGGCAAAAATCAGTGGGCGGTAGCGATGCCGATATTGCAACAGCGGTTGTAGAAGCCCGCGATGGATCGTTTACTGTGGCTGGCTACACCCTATCGCACGATGGCGATATCACTGCCTATCGCGGACAGAACGACTATTGGCTGGTCAATCTCTCGGCAACCGGTGTGTTAAGATGGCAAAAATGCTATGGAGGAATAAACCACGACAATGCAACCGACCTCATACAAACTATAGATGGCGGCTACGCTATTGCCGGCTATACGGCATCTACCGATGGCGACGTAACAGGGTTCCACGGGCTCAGCGATGTATGGATAGTGAAAACCGACGATACCGGGGCGCTGCAATGGCAAAAATCGCTGGGCGGCAGCGGCTTAGACCAAGCGCATGCACTATATCAATCACAAGATTCCGGATTCATCATTGCCGGTTTTACCAATTCGCACGACGGAGACGTATCGGGTATTCATGGCACAAGTACTGCACAAGACTATTGGCTGTTGAAGCTGGATGATACCGGTATGATGCAATGGCAGAAATGCCTTGGCGGGTCGGGCGTAGACTATGGATTGGCCGTATATCCAACTTTTGATAGCGGCTATGCCATTGCCGGCATGGCCTCGTCTACCGACGGCGATGTTACCGGCGTTCATTTTATCAACGATTTTTGGTTGGTAAAACTTAAAGACAGCGCATCAGTTAGTTTGAAGGTAACCGACTCAAAACCCCGCAGGCACGAATCTGGCACGCTGATACCCAACCCTGTGCACGACATGGTTAAGATCACTGGCGCAAGCGCACCTATAGCTTGCATAAAGGTGTACAACGCAGCAGCCCAACTCGTAGCTACGAGCCAAAATTCTGATTCTTGCAATATGTCGGAGCTACCGGCGGGCCTGTATATGATATACGCTTACCAACAAAACGGAGCAATTTTGAAACAAGGAAAGGTTATAAAGCAGTAGCGCCACGCATATTAGGAGACACAACTGCTGTCGCTACAAACGCTGGTAATAATGCTCTATGCGCTGTTGCATGGGTCGCAAAAACTAATGCTACTTGCTCACCATTTCAGTTGCCAGTATCTGCTCAATGTAGTTAATTAGCCACCTATTATCCAATTTTAACTAATCCACAAAACAATTATTCAACTATCTTTGCAAGGTTATTAAACCATAAAATTTTTTTCACCCGATGGCATTTGATATTGATCTCATTCAAAGAGTTTATGAACAACTACCCGGCAAGGTAGCTGCTGCGCGCAAACTATTAGGCCGCCCGCTTACCCTTGCTGAAAAGACACTGTATTCCCATACCTGCGAAACAGCCGAAACAGCATATGTACGCGGAAAAGACTATGTAAACTTCGCTCCCGACCGTGTAGCTATGCAAGATGCAACAGCGCAAATGGCGTTGCTGCAATTCAGCACCTGCGGACGCGATAAAGTAGCCGTGCCCAGCACAGTGCATTGCGACCACCTGATACAAGCAAAAAACGGCGCTGCAAGCGACCTCGCAACTGCGGTAGATACTAACAAAGAAGTATACGACTTCCTTGCATCAATATCAAACAAGTATGGTATTGGTTTCTGGCGCGCTGGCGCTGGTATCATTCACCAGGTAGTATTAGAAAACTATGCCTTCCCCGGCGGAATGATGATAGGCACAGACAGCCATACCCCCAATGCAGGTGGATTAGGTATGATAGCCATTGGCGTAGGCGGCGCAGATGCTGTAGACGTAATGGCGGGCCTGCCATGGGAACTGAAAATGCCCAAGCTGATAGGCGTGAAGCTGACCGGCAAAATGAGCGGATGGACATCGGCTAAAGACATTATCCTGAAAGTGGCTGGCATCCTTACAGTTAAAGGCGGCACAGGCGCAATAGTTGAATACTTTGGCGAAGGCGCAGAAAGCCTGAGCTGCACCGGCAAGGCTACTATATGCAACATGGGCGCAGAAATTGGCGCTACTTGCTCTATGTTTGCCTACGACGAAAAAATGGGCGATTATCTGCGCGGCACCAGCCGTGAAGAAATAGCTGCTTTGGCCAACGGCGTTGCCGGTGATCTGAGATCAGACAACGAAGTATACGACAACCCCGCCGCTTACTACGACCAACTGATAGAAATCAACCTCAGCGAACTGGAACCACACGTAAACGGTCCGTTTACGCCCGACTTAGCTACGCCCATCAGCCAGATGGCTGCGGCAGTTAAAGAACATGGCTGGCCCGACGCTGTAGAAGTAGCGCTGATAGGTTCTTGCACCAACTCGTCTTACGAAGATATTTCACGCTCTGCTTTCATTGCCCGCAACGCTATGGCTAAGGGTCTGAAAGCAAAAAGCGAATTCACCATCACTCCGGGTTCTGAACTGGTGCGTTACACCATCGAGCGCGACGGTATGCTGGCTACTTTCGACGAAATGGGCGGCGTAGTGCTGGCAAATGCCTGCGGTCCGTGTATTGGCCAATGGGCGCGTCACGTAGCCGACCCAGCTAAGAAGAACACGATCATTACATCGTTCAACAGAAACTTTGCTAAGCGCAACGATGGTCTTTCTTCAACCCATGCATTTGTAGCATCTCCAGAAATAGTTACAGCGCTGGCTATCGCCGGTAGTTTGTCGTTCAATCCGCTTACCGATACATTGAAAAATGCAGCCGGCGAAGACGTGAAACTCGACGAACCCCAAGGTTTTGAAATGCCGCCGCTTGGCTTTGCAGTAGAAGACGCAGGCTATGTAGCGCCAGCAGAAAACGGCGCTAATGTACAGGTAATAGTAGACGAAAAAAGTGAGCGTCTGCAATTGCTGCAGCCTTTTACCGCATGGGACGGCAACGACTTGAAAGGTCTGAAACTACTGATCAAAGCGTTTGGCAAATGCACTACCGACCATATCTCTATGGCGGGTCCATGGTTGAAATTCCGCGGTCACCTCGACAACATTTCTAACAACATGCTGATAGGCGCAGTAAACGCCTTCAACATGGACACCAATAAAGTGAAGAATGCACTTACCGGCGAATATGGCGAAGTGCCGCAAGTAGCTCGCGCATATAAAGCTCAGGGATTGGGCAGCATAGTAGTAGGCGACGAAAACTATGGCGAAGGCAGCAGCCGCGAACACGCAGCTATGGAGCCTCGTCATTTGGGTGTTAATGTTATCCTTGTGAAGAGCTTTGCGCGTATTCATGAAACAAACCTTAAAAAACAAGGTATGTTGGCGCTTACATTTGCCGACAAACAAGACTACGACAAAATTCAGGAAGATGATACAATAGATGTGATCGGCCTTACTACATTCACTCCCGGCGAACAACTTACGCTGGTATTGAACCACAAGGACGGAAGCTCAGATGAAATAAAAGTGAACCAGTCGTACAACGAACAACAGATCGAATGGTTTAAAGCAGGAGGCGCGCTGAATGTAATTCGCCGCAATTTCTCCGCAGCTAACGCATAAAATTAGCTTTTAGCGCTACCTAACAAACCTGCCCCAAAAAGGCAGGTTTGTTTTTTATCCTCAAATCATAAAAAAAGCCTGAGGAAGAATCCAAAGGCTTTGCTTTTTAAACTTGATAAGGGTCTATAGTCGGTTCACTAAAAACGTTGTACTAATTATTTATTTTGTCAGTTTGTATCCCAGCGAAAACCGGAAATAGGGCGCCGACAATGCTGAATTTACATTATATCCTGCTTGCACATTGCTTTTTACGTTGGCCTGTTGCAACAGCGCATCCACCATCAGGCGCGGCGTTACATCGTAAGTAATGCCCACCATATAGCCTGCGCGAAATACATAATCAGCAGGAGTGGCATACTGCGCAGGATTGTAAGTACTTAACGGATTACCCGTATATTTTATTTTGTCGGTGAGCAACGGCACCGGAGGTGCAGGTTCAGTTATCCGCCCCACTGTATGTATGCTGTCTACCCGCATTATTGGGCCGCTGTTGTAAGTATCTTCGTTTATACTTATCAACTTACCATACACCATATTTACACCGCCATATACAGATAATGCAGGAGTAACTTTATACTTGAGCAATACAGGCAATTCCAATTCTAAATAATTGCCGCCTATTGAATGGTATTTTCTTATGGAATCGTGTGTTTGACTATAGGTATAATTTCTTATCCAAAATGAATCTATTATCATACTGCCGCCTAAGTTCACATACATCTTGGCGCTGTCGCGCACCCGCACAACCCCATCGTCATTTACCTTGTAGTAGGTTTGCACACCTCCTACACTACGGCTCGCCAAATTCGCATACTTTACCGTAGGCTGCACCACCGCAGATATCCGCTTCGTAATGTTGGTTTGCACATAGGGCGCAGCTACCACCTTTTGTCCTGCCTGATTATTAAACCCACGCTCAAATCCAACTTTTACCCCAAACTCAAACAGCCTGAAATCTCGTTTTTGTTTAGCAACTATCTCTTCTTTTTGTTCGGTTTGCAGCTTTTTAATCAGGCTATCCTTTTTCTTAGCATTTTCAGCCTGCTGTGCATTTGCTTCTGTACCCGACATATCGGCCGGACCATTTGCTTTTGCGCCCGCATTAATTACATAGTTGCCGTCGCCATTATCTCCTTCCTGTGCTGCTTGGTTTCCATTACCTGCCGGGGTTGCGTTGTAGGTGGTGTTGCCATATTGCGCGCCGCCGCCTTTCATTGGGTTTGCGGTAGTGTGTCTGTTATTGTTTCCGGTAGCTACATTGTGTGCAGATGGCGTTGTTGTAGCCGCCTTCTGCCCGAAAGTTGTGTTATTAGCGCCCGCGGGAGTAGGCCTGCCAGACACGGCGTCGGTATTACCATTCAGATTGTCGTCTGTTTTCTTCTGCTCTCTGTTCAGCTGCTCATTTGTGGGCTCTTGCATAGCCGTTTGTGCCTGCGTGCCGCCGGTTTGGTTATTTGCGCTAATATCGTCGGCGCTATTATTCGCCGCAACAATAGTTTCCGGCGCGGTATTTCTGGCAGTATATTCCCTTGCCATGTTAGCGCCTACAAACACTAACAAAGCCAGTATTGCAAAGTAAGCCGGGGCACGGTAAGGCGCTGGCGCTTTTTTGGGCGGAACCGCAGCCAGTTTTTTCTCCAGCGCATCCCACGCCATAGGCGGTGGAGCCTCGGTGTAGCCATCGAGCGCGCTTTTGAAAAAGTCATCAATATGTTCCCTGTTGTTTTCCATTTTTATGCTAATTACTTCATGAGGTGTTGCACTTTCTCCTTCAATCTCTTCCGTGCGTCATTCAAATGCCATCTGCTGTTATTCTCATTTATGTTCAATAACTTACCTATTTCTTTATGCGAGTAGTTTTCAAATACAAAAAGA
This sequence comes from uncultured Flavipsychrobacter sp., assembly GCA_964561325.1. Lineage (GTDB taxonomy): Bacteria > Bacteroidota > Bacteroidia > Chitinophagales > Chitinophagaceae > Nemorincola. The sequence continues at coordinate 21,976 of CAZLPE010000011.1, read as the reverse complement.
TTAAAGACCAGTCTTTGCGTATCGGGCAGCGTGTCTATCACCTTCAGCAATTCCTTACTCGACATTCGCTCCACCGAATCGCTGTTTACGTAGGCGTCTTCCGGTTGTATTTCTTTCGCGCACTGGGTCTCTTTAATGCCTTTCCGTAAGTGGTCGGTTACCGTATTCACTACTATTCTCCTTATCCACCCTTCAAAAGCGCCCTGAAAAGAATAGGTCTCCAGCTTAGAAAAAACTTTATAAAAGCTATCGTTCAGTATCTCCTGCGCTGCATGTTCGTTGTTGTACATATATCTGCGTATTACGCCATATGCTGCCGGTGCGTACAGGTCATACAGTTTTCGTTGCGCCGCCGGCGATTGGGCAATACAATCCCTTATCAGTATCCTGAGTTCGCTGTGCCCTGAAAATTCGCGTTCAGTTGCAGCCAGGGGAATGCTTATGTTCACCAATTCGGCCAAAGTGTTGCAGTTATATATATCGGTTTTCTTTTCTTACTTCCAATCAGTTAGTTAGACGAGGCATTAAATACAAATGTTAGCGCACGAAAAAAATATTTCATTGTCCTAACAATACCATGGCTCAACTCGTCATGTGTATAGCCATAAGTGTGTTTGGATGTAACAGGGAAAAGTTCAAATAAATTTACGCCGTTTTTCGGCTTTTGTGCTTAACTTTTCTCCGCAAAACACTGTCTGAGTTTTCTGATATTTTCGGGCTGCGATATAATGCACTCTTATTTACAAAACGCTTGGCTATTTTGAAGTTAAAATCAAAAAACATGAAAAAACTCATTTTGTTTTACCTGATCGTTCTTGGCTCCACCAAAATGTGGGCGCAATCCAAATACATAAACGACAATTTCAATACCGTCTGCATATCTTCGTCAAGTGGCATTTATCCCTGGGTGGCTTACAACCCACTGCCCGCCACCATACCCGACGGTATGTGGAAGTGCGCCCCCACCGAGGGTCGCGGAGGATCGAACGGTATTTCTTGCAGTGGTTACTATAGTAGCGCCTTCCACATCGACACTTCCTATTTAATATCGCCGTTGCTAAATTTTAGTACAATTACCAATCCTGTCCGTCTACGCTTTGACAGCAAAACCACCCGAATAACTCAGGGTGGCAAATTAAGCGTCTATACCTCGTCCGACAGTGTGGTAGGCGGTGGAGCGCGACTTACCGACATTACTACCTCTTTATTACCAGTCATCAGTTCCGCCGACTCCTCCGATTGGGTAACACATACTATAGATATGTCGAACTATAAAGACAGCACATCGTTTTATATTGCCTTCATGTACACATCGCCCGCTACTTCCGGCAGTATTTGGTATCTCGACAACATCAGAACAGACACATCCGACATTACAAATGTGGCCGGCAGCCCAGCTATGAACGCTAAAAACATGTTTACTGTTAATGCAAACTATGCAGACAACAACGTAATTATTAACTACAACAAAGCTAATTCCGGCAGATACAAATTATCGTTAACCGACCTTTCGGGCAGAGAAATGTATACCGCCATTGTTAGCGCCAACGATGACGCTGGCACACTAACTATCAACAACCTTAATTTGAACAGCGGCATGTACCTGCTCAAAATGAATAATGAAACGAGCGGCGCAGTAGCAAAAATCATTGTTTACTAAAGCGCCAAAAAAAACCTCCAACCATCGTAAAACTCCTGACCGACCATTATGAAAAAATCATTATTCGCATGTCTGTTACTGTTGCCTTGCTACAATAGCTTTGGTCAGGTCACCACCCTTAGTCAGGATTTCAATATTCCGTGCACTTCATTCACCGGGTTGCCATCGGGCTGGGCAATATACAATCCGGTGATGGGTACTTTTCCCGATGGCGCTTGGCATTGCGGCCCTACCAATGGTCGGGAAAACACGCCCGGCATTCTATGTACAGGTTACTATAATGGTAGTTTTCATTTAGACACTTCTTATCTTATTACCCCCCAGCTCAACCTGAGCAGCTATTCCGGTAGTAAGTTGTTTCTGCGATTCGACACTAAAACAACCAATATAAGGCAGGGCGGCAAGCTCTCTTTGCTGGTATCCACAAGTCCGTCTGCAACATTTAATACTTATGTAGACCTTTCGATGGGCATAACGCCCATTTTTAGCAATTCCGACTCGTCGGACTGGGTAACGCACGAGGCCGATATGTCGGGCTTTACGTCGGCAGGTAATATGTACATAGCATTCCGCTATACATCCCCCGAAAACTCCGGTAATATCTGGTTTCTCGACAATATAAATTTATCCGTTTCGAGCGTAAATATTCCAACTTCATCAAACGGAGTATTTCCGCTTACCTTGATTGGCGATGCCACACGCACACAAATAAAAATATCTTGCGCTATACCTGCCGACGGGCAGTACCAACTTACCATTTGCGATATGATGGGTCGGCGCGTTCATCAGCAATCGCTCACAAACCTAAAAGGCGACAATACAATAACTATAGCCGACTTACATCTTGAGCCGGGGATGCACTTTCTGCAACTAACGGACGGTATTAATAATGCCGTAGCTAAAGCGATGATACAGTAGCGCTAAGGAACAGCAACCCGAAAAATTAAAATGAAAGATAAAAATATACAAAACAACTACTAACATTTCTTCCGTGTACTACGCCTTGTTAGTGTTGGGCTTTCCAAACTCTATAAGTTGGCATACCGATGACAACTTTAAAAGCGCTTAACGGCCAGCCCCTGTAAATTTTTATCAAGTAAAAACTCTTTCATTAGAGCCCTATTCTTCTCTTTTCAGTTTCTCTATCTGCTATACCTTCTTTTCCCTGCCCAGCTTAAATGTTGCGCAGGGAATCACCTATTTTACTACTACTAAGCCAAGCATCGCGGCTACACCGGGTATTCTTATGCTGTAATGGGCGCAGACAAATTAATTTAAAGCTACACATTTAAATAATGGCAGCACAAATTATTATGTTTGCGTATCCAAATACTCAGGTATGAACAAATTAAGTCGCAGCATAGTAGTAGTTTTTTCCTTATTGCAGATTAATCAGGCATTTGCCGGTAACGAACTGGCTGAAACAGATATCAAATTCAACAACTACAAAGAACGTTTTGTAAAGGGTATGTGGAAGGTATACCCGGCATGGGCAAGCTCTGTAGGCTACCACAACTACGATAACATACTTACCGTACCCGATGAAAAATCGAGACTTATAGAGACTGCTTTCTGTATGATGCACCTCGACTCGCTGAAAAACTACAACCTATCAACGCTGTCGGACGATAATAAAACCGATTATCACCTTATAGAAAACCAACTGAAATACGCAATCTGGGGTATACAAGAGCAAAAAGCTTATGAGTGGGATCCTTCAGGATACAACGTATCGGGCAATTTTGCCGATATGCTCACCAACGATTATGACAAACTGGAAACCCGACTGAAACACTTCTACGAAAAGTTGGCTTTTGTGCCAGCTTACTATGCCGAAGCAAAAAAGAACATTAAAAACCCGACCAAGGAACATACCGCTCTGGCTATAGAGCAAAATACAGGCGGAATATCTGTGTTTGAAACAGACCTACAGGATGCGCTCAAAAAAAGCAAACTGGACGCCGGAGAAAAAGCCAACATTACAGCGCGTGCTGCTACCGCTGTGGCAGCAATAAAAAACTATGTAGAATGGCTGAAAAACCTGGACAATACCAAACCGCGCAGTTTCAGATTGGGCAAAGAACTGTACGATAAAAAATTCGAATTCGAGATACAGTCTGGTTATAATGCACAGCAGATATACGAAAAAGCCGTAGCCCACAAAGCCGAGCTGCACGAGAAAATGTTTGAGCTTACCACCAAGTTGTGGCCTAAATACTGCAAGGGTAAAGTAATGCCGTCGGAGAAACTAACTGCCGTAAAACAAATGATAGAGGTTCTGTCTAAAAACCAAGTGAAACCCGACTCATTCCAGTCTGCAATAACCAAGCAGCTGCCCCAACTAACCGCGTTTATTAAAAAGAAAAACCTGATCTACATAGACTCTACCAAACCGCTTGTTGTGCGCAAAGAACCGGCATACATGGCTGGGGTAGCCGGAGCATCTATCACATCGCCCGGCCCTTACGACAAAAACGGTAAAACCTACTACAATGTAGGCAGCCTGCAAGGCTGGAGCTCCGAACGCGCTGAAAGCTATCTACGCGAATACAACCAATACATACTGCAAATACTAAACATACACGAAGCCATACCGGGACACTACACCCAACTCGTATATGCCAACCAGTCGCCAAGTATTATTAAAGCCATACTGGGCAATAATGCCATGATAGAAGGCTGGGCAGTATATGCCGAAAGAATGATGATAGAAAACGGCTATGGCGGATATAACGGTATGTTTTCTACAGAATCGTCGCCAGAAATGTGGCTGATGTATTACAAATGGAACCTGCGCAGCACCTGCAACACCATACTGGACTACAGCGTGCACACAAAAAACATGGACCAGAAAGAAGCCATGGATCTGCTGGTAAAAGAAGCGTTTCAGCAGACAGCCGAAGCCGAAGGAAAGTGGAAACGCGTATCGGTATCGCAGGTTCAGCTATGTTGCTACTTTACCGGATATACCGAAATATACGACTTCAGGCAAGAGTTGAAAAACAAGATGCAGGACAAATTCAATTTGAAAGCATTCCACGAGCAGTTCCTCAGCTATGGCAGCGCGCCGGTAAAATATATACGCGAAATGATGCTACAGCAGGTAAAGTAGGTCAGCAAACAGGCTAAAAGCTAATAACGCCACAGGCATAGGGATTTGATTTGGTAACAGGCGCACCGCCAACCAAACCAAATCCCTTAATTTTGCGGTCTTAATAGCAAAAAACTGAATGAATATCCGATTTAAAGCAACACTGCTTGCATTTGCAGTGTTTTGTAGCGCCAATGCGCTTTTGGCCACCACGCGCAAAGTATTGTTTATTGGCAACAGCTATACCTATACTAATGCCATGCCCACAATGCTCTCTAACTTCGCCACGGCAAAGGGCGACACCCTTGTGTTCGACGAAAGTGATCCCGGCGGCTACACCTTTGAGCAACACTCCACCTACGCGCCTACCATCACCAAAATATTTGCTCAGCAGTGGGATCTGGTTACGCTACAAGAGCAAAGCCAACGCCCATCGTTTCCACCTGCGCAGGTTGAAGCAGAGGTTTACCCTTTTGCCCGCAAACTGGACAGTATGATACATGCTAATGACACCTGTACGCAAACCATGTTTATGATGACGTGGGGCCGTCAGGCGGGCGATTGGACCAACTGCGGCTTTTATCCTGTGGTGTGCACCTACGATGGTATGCAGGGCAGACTACGCACCAGTTATATGGAAATGGCGCAAAACAATCGCGGAATTGTTGCTCCTGTGGGCGCGGCATGGAAGGTCATAATGGACTCGTTTCCATCCATCAATTTGTATTCTCCCGACAGCTCACACCCTTCTATTTACGGATCATATTTGCAAACCTGCGTAATGTATGGTTCTGTTTACCACAAAAAATCTTATGGCTGCGCCTATCTCGCAGGTATTCCATTGGCGCAGGCCCAAACTCTTCAGCGCATAGCCGACAAAGTAACGCTCGACAGCATGACCACCTGGCAGCAATATGGCCACTACCCTGCCGCCACTTCATCGCGCAGCATCGCGGGCGTTACCGTTTCGTTCACGTCGCGCACACCGGTTGGCGCTGCTCATTCGTGGTCGTTTGGCGATTCTGGCACCGATACTGCTACCAACCCTACGCATACTTACTCGAGCGTAGGCGCCTATGCAGTTCGGCATACGGTTACCACAGCTTGTTTTACAGAGACCCAAACAGATACTGTATATCTTGGCTCTACGGGATACCAACAAATCAATACAACAACGAACAACTTAAAAATAGGACAAGAAAGCAATGGAATAGTCTACTTTATTCCGCAACAAGCAGCAGATGCGGCTACAATAGAGGTATATGATATAATGGGTGTAAGAATACGTAAACATACCCTCGCCAATACACTCGTTAAAGATCAGTTTACACCGGGCGCTTACTTTTTCCGCTACATAACCGCCGATGGAAAAACAACCCAGACCGGACGATTTGTCGCTTACTAATTTTCAAACAATAACAATATGCCGTTACAACTACTTGGTTTAAGAACCATGGGTATTAAAGTTACCGACCTGCAAGCCGCCAAACAATGGTACACAAACGTATTGGGTATAGCGCCCTATTTCGACGAACCATTTTATGTTGGCTTTGAAGTAGCGGGATATGAACTGGGGCTGCAACCAGTGGACGCCACAGAGACCTGCAACAACAGAGAACAAACAACAACCTACTGGGGTGTAAGCGATGTGCAGGCAAGCTACGACATGCTACTTGCTGCCGGGGCTGGAGCGCTGGAGCCGCCAACAGAGGTGGGCGGCAATATAGTAGTAGCGGCAGTTACCGACCCTTGGGGCAATCCCTTTGGCATAATATACAATCCGCATTTCAAGCTGCCCGCATAGCCTGCATAGAATTATCCACAAATACAAAACACCCCCAAATTCCTGTTCTAAATTGCAGAACGTCTTTTGGAGGTGTTTTCTTTTTTGTAATCCGGTTGGTTATTCAGCAGGCGGCGTATCGTTATTGCTCAGCACACCCATTTTTTTCAGCAATTTTCTATTCTCACGCTTGTGCATCAGGTTATACACCATAGAGTATATTACCGGTAGTATTAGCAAGGTGAGTAGTGTGCTGGTTATTAGCCCACCTATCACTACTATAGCCAGCGGCTTCTGGGTTTCGCTGCCTATGCCTGTGCTCATTGCCGCAGGTAGTAAGCCAATAGCTGCCATTAGCGCCGTCATCACCACAGGCCTTATTCTCGATTGTACGCCATGCTCTATGGCTTTATGAATGGTCATTTTCTCGCCAAGATATTTTCTGAACACACTAATCAGGATTACACCATTCTGAATACATACGCCAAACAAAGCTATAAAGCCAATACCGGCGCTTATGCTGAAATTGATACCAGTGACATGCAGCGCCAATATGCCGCCAATGAGCGCAAAGGGCACATTCATTATGGTAAGTATTGAATCCTTGACATTGCCATAAGTTATGAATAATATCAGGAATATAGCCAGCAGGCACAAAGGCACCACGCTAGCCAGCGTTTTCGACGCCCTTACCTGATTTTCAAACTCGCCATTCCATGTTATCGAATAGCCTTTGGGTAGCTTTAGCGCAGCCGCAACCTGCTTTTGCGCATCGGCAATGGTGCTGCCCAAATCGCGACCGCGATTGGAGAATTTTACAGCTATGTATCGCAGGTTATTATCCCGATAAATGAATGCAGGCCCTGTTAACTTTCTTATTGAGGCAATTTCATTTATCGGTATCCTTACGCTATCCTGCGTAGGCACGCGCAATTGTGCAATTTTCTCCTCTGTATTTCGCCTCGATTCAGAATACCTTATACGTACGTCAAATTTTCGCTCTCCCTCATAAAGTTCTGTTGCCGCCTTGCCGCCCAGCGCCATTTCTATTACGGCATTGGCGTCGGCGGTATTTACGCCATACATTGCCATCTTTTGCTGATCCAGCTCTATCCTAAACTCTGGCTGTCCCAAATTGTGCAATATACCCAAGTCGTCTACTCCCTTCACTTTGCTAAGCGTTGTTCTCACAACAGATGCAAGCGAATCGAGTACCTTAAAGTTGGGTCCAAATATTTTTATTGCCAGAGCTGCGTTTACACCCGCTACTGCTTCCGCAACATTGTCGCGTATGGGCTGCGAGTAGTTGAGCGTTATTCCGGGTAGCTTTTTCAACTGTTGATCCATGCTGTCTATCAGCATATCTTCGGTCAGGCCTTTGCGCCACTGCGCCTTCGGGCGGAGGTCAACCTGTATTTGCACATTAAAAAAGCCCTTGGGGTCAGTGCCGTCGTTGGTTCTGCCAATCTGAGACAGTGTTTGCTTCACTTCCGGAAACTTCCTCAATATCTGCAACATCTTATCGCTTCCCACTTTGGCCTCCTGCAGACTTATGCTCATCGGAAATTCTGCCTCCACCCACAACGCTCCTTCATCGAGCTCTGGCAAAAACTCTGACCCCAGAAAACGCGTTGAGAAAAAACTGATAGCCATAAACGCAACCGCTGTAATAAGACTCGCCCGCTGATGACTGTATACCCACCTAAATGCCTTCATGATATAGCGCTCAAAAAACGTGACAACCGGATTATGCCGCTCGCGCACATTTTTGCGCAATAATACACTCGACAAAGCGGGCACAAACGTGAGCGTATACACTAACGCGCCCAAAAGTGCAAAACCAAGCGTATAAGCCAGCGGTGAAAACATCTTGCCCTCTACCTTCTGAAACGCAAATATGGGTATGAGGCAAGTGAGAATAATGACCTTCGAGAAGAATATAGCCTTACCCATTTCTGTACCCACCGACTTAAACAAGCCCAGCTTTGCCAGCTTATTAAATTTCTCCATCCCCACCTCTTTGGCTTTATGATCCAGCGCCACGAAGATGCCCTCCACCATCACCACTGCCCCATCTATAATAATACCAAAGTCTACAGCCCCCATACTCAGTAAGTTGGCCGACATACCCTTAAGGCGCATCAGCATAAAGGCAAAAAGCAACGCCAGCGGCACAATAATACCTACCGTAAGCGTAGTGCGCCAGTCGGCCATAAATATCAATACTATCAGCGTTACCAGTATTATCCCCTCTATCAGGTTGTGCATCACGGTGTGCGTCGCATAATCCATCAACACGGTACGATCGTAAAAAGTACTTATGCGCACTCCGCGCGGCAGTATATTTTCGTTCAGGTCTTTTATCTTGTCTTGTATGCGTTTCAGTACTTCGGCGGGGTTTTCGCCTTTTCGCATTACTATAATCCCCTCTATCACATCGTTCTCATCATCTCTCGACACCCAACCAAGGCGGGGTTTTCCTGCCTCTTTTACCACAGCCACCTGCTTTACCAGTATGGGCACATTGTCTATTTTGGTGATAATGATATTCTCTACCTCGCTAATATCATTGAGTATGCCTATACCGCGCACCACATAAGCCTGACCATTGTTTTCCAATACATCGCCGCCCACATTTATATTACTTTTAGATACTGCGCCATAAACATCGAGCGATGTAAGGCCGTATTTAAGCAGCAAATCGGGGTTCACGCTTATTTCATATATCTTCTCTTCGCCCCCGAAGCTGTTTACATCGGCCACGCCCGGCACCGATTTCAGTTGCCTGTCCAGCACCCAATCCTGTATAGCGGTCAGCTCCCTAATACCTTTTGTTTTGCTGTGCAGCGTATACCTGAATATTTCGCCGGTAGGCCCATAGGGAGGCTCCACCTCGGGTTTTACACCGTCCGGCAAATCTGCCCCACCCAATCTGCTCAACACTTGCTGACGGGCAAAGGCATCATCTATGTTATCGTCGAAAATGATACGAATATAACTCAGGCCAAACGACGATGTAGACCGTAAGCTGGTTTTGCTTTGCACAGAATTAAGGGTTGTCTCCAGCGGTATAGACACAAATTTCTCCACCTCTTCGGCGCTTCTGCCCGGCCACTGGGCTATTATTATTATCTGTGTGTTGGTTACATCCGGAAAAGTCTCAATCGCCGTATTTTTATAACTCACAAAGCCTATCACTGCCAGTATTGCAGTAAGAAAGAACACCAGGTACCTGTGCCTTAATGAAAAGTACACAATACCCTTTATTATTTTATTCATTTAATCTCGTTTAATTAGTTACGCTATTATGTGAGGCGCTAATGATTTTTGTGCCTATTTACCGGCATGTTATTGCATCCGGAGGCTTTCCTACTCGCCCAATAGTTGATTGAATATAAATAGCTGATTCTTCGTTATAAGCAACTGACCTTCTTTCACGCCATCTTTCAGGTAGGTATGGTCGCCCACGGTTTTCAGTACATTTACTTCTGCTATACTCATATCGTCGTTGCTTTTGTACACAACTACGTAGTTTTTGCCGTCTTGCGATAAAATAGCTGTGGCCGGTATACAAATAGCCGAGTTTCCCTCTTTATTGTTTACAACCACCTTGGTAAACATTTCCGGCTTCAGCAGCATATCTTTATTGTCAAGGTCTATGCGCACCTTCAGCGCCTTACTCTGCACATCCAACGCCTGATTTATTTTGTCAATCCGCCCTGCAAATACCTTATCCGGATAAGAAAGCGGAATCACTTTCACATCATATCCCTCTTTTATTTTAGCTATATCGGCCTCGTATACATTGGCATATACCCATACGTTTTTAAGGTCGGATATGGTGAAAAGATTGTCGCCCATATCAGGACGAATAAATGCGCCTGCCGATACTTTTTTCTCCACTACATACCCGCTTCGCGGCGCAGTGATTATATACTCGCCGCCGCTACTTGTTTTGCCGCCGCCGTTTATGTTTATCAGCGACTGCACCTTATTTCTGGCAGCTACCGCCTTTTCATAGTTCTGCTTAGCCTCATTATATTCTTTCTCACTATTAATCCCGTTTTTGTACAGCGACGCTACATTATCCATTTGCCGCTTCGCGATCGATACGTCTGCATTAGCGCTCGTAAGGTCGCTGTAGTTACCGGCTACATCTGCGCTTTTCACTATTGCCAGCGTTTGCCCCTCCGTTACCAGATCGCCCACCGATACTTTAGCGCTGATAACCTGACCGCTACTACGCGGATATACCTTTACAACATTATTATCGTTATATGCCACCACGCCGCTCAGCGATAGCTCGCCCGTCATTGGGCCTACCTTCACTGTATCCAGCTTTATCATGTGCTGCATAGTATCGCTCAGCGAAAACTTTTTGCTGGTTTCTGCCACAGGTTCTTTATGCTCGCATGCGGTGAGCGCCGCAGTTGCTACCAAACCCGCTATAATTATATTTTTCATCTCTGCTTTTGTTTAAAATTTGTTTGCTGCTTTTCGGTTTATGGTTATCTTACAATATCTACCCCCACCACATCATTTAAGTCCTGCTTTGCCAGTCTTAATTGCAGTGTTTGTTGCAACTCTGTTTCCCGTATGTTCTGGTAGTCTTTAAAATATTCCAGAAACTCTATCAGGCTTATTTGTCGGTTATTGTAACTCTCGGTTATGTTCTTTTGCAACTGGTAGTATTCGGCATAAAATGCAGGATTTCCATTCGATGACACCCTGATTGCGGCAAGCAATTTCTGGTAAGCGCTCACCACATCGTTCTGTAATTTTACCGCTGCCTGTTGCAATCGCAGATCCTCTTGTTTCACCTGAAAACCCGCCGACTTGATATTCCCGCGGTTTCTATCCCATAGCGGAATAGGTAGCGACAGCGTAAGCCCATAATAATTTGGCGTATAGTTCGACTGTTGATCATATTCCGGCCCAACGGTGATATCTGGTATGGCCAGCGCTTTTTGCAGTCGCAAATTCTGCTGGCTATATTGCGCCAAATATTCCTCAATACGGTAATTGGTATTGTTACGACGCGCGCTATCCATAGCTTGCGACAAGGTAATTGTCATTTCGCCGGCAGGCTCAGCGTCGGGCAATACGGGCAGCACAAATGTATTACCGCCAAGCTGCAGCATTGTTTTCAGTTCGCTTTGGGCTTCGGCAAGCGCTTGCTCGTTTTCTACCCTACTTTGTTGCAGGCTTACCATTAGCGCTTGTACTCTTAGCTTTTCTTTGCGGGCTATGTTGCCGGCAGCCAGCTCTGTTTCTTGCGCCTTAAGCAGCGTTTCCAGCCTCAACGCATTTTCATTATAAAGCTGCCCTACAGCCCGCAGCTTGGCTATGGTATAAAAATCGGTAAGCACTGTGGCGCGCAGACTGCGCATTACAGATCTGAATTGCCAGTCGGCCACATTTACATTTGTTTTGGCAAGGTCTATCTGCCGCGCTCGCTTACCTGCAGTTTTTATCAACTGCTGCACCTGCACAAATACCTGCCCTTGCTGCACTCCGTTTTTATCGCGCCCATGCTGAAAAAAACCTTTATCGGCATAAATGTTTTGGTCTGTTATCAGCGTGGGATTATCCCACTTGCGGGCTTGCTCTACAAGCGCTTCCGCCGATGCTATATTGTAACGCTCGGCAAGAATATCCAAATTTTTCTCCAAAAACATTTTTTCCACCTCCGGCAACGTTAGCCGTAGTGAATCGCCCGCAGCTATTTCCTGGGCGCTGGCATTCGTGATGTTGATATGCAAAAAGCCTATGCACAACAATATGCAAACGCTTTTTGCAGCTCTGTAATGAAACATGCAATTATATTTAAAACTTTAAACTAAGGGAAAGCACGGCCATCTGGCCGAGGAAACTTAGACTATAAAACAGGCTCCGGTAGCTTTGGCGTTACCCACAGTCGCAAACAGACCGTTTATCACCGGCAATGGCGATGAAAAAGATGCAATGAGAGCCTGCTTTGTCGCTTAGCAAGACTTAGGCGGAGGGGGATTGATTTCTTGACAATACAGATAATGATAGCCCAATGGAAGGCGAACAGAGTATACTATCTGAGGGTACGACTTAAAAACAAAGGTGTAATTCGGTAATAATACCATATCGAACGACACGGCTTTGGGTTGTTTTATTTTATGAGTGTGTTTGTTATGCTCCTGCAACGAGGCAATTACTGTTACAGTATTGGTTTTGTGCTTGTGCGCCTTCTGAAAAACTGTATTTGCAGAAGCATTGTGGTCGAAGTGCATAACACTCTTGCTATCGGGCTGGTTATTGATCAAAAATCCAGACCAGATCGCCAACACGCAAAGAAATTGCAATATATAAAGACGCACGTGCACCATTCAGCACAATATTAGTTACTCAAAAAATAAAACCATGTTAATCCTTTGCTTTTGGCCTCTGTACGCATTAAATTTAAGCAAATTATAAGGTTGCAAAAGTAGCGGTATTATTGTGTTTAGGTCATTTTAAAAATCTTCCAATCGGTTCTATCTTCACCAACAAAAATATTTAAGCCACAAATGCAGGTAAAAGATATAATACAAACTATAGAAACATTTGCCCCTGCCGCTTATCAGGAAAGCTACGACAATTGCGGCCTGCAGGTAGGCGAGCTCACAGACGAAGTAACCGGCATACTGATAACGCTGGATGTAACCGAAGATGTAGTAGACGAAGCGATGGCAAAAGGCTGCAACATGATTGTAGCGCACCACCCCCTGATATTCTCGGGGCTAAAAAAAATAATGGGGCGCAACTATGTAGAGCGGATAGTAAGAAAGGCTATAAAAAACGACATCAATATTTTTGCAGCGCATACTAACCTGGATAATATGCGCAATGGTGTTAACGCGAAAATTGCAGTTAAGCTTGGCCTAATAAACACCACTATATTACAGCCTAAATCGGCTATACTTAGCAAGCTACAAACATATGTGCCCGCCGCCAGCGCCGATGCTGTACGCGATGCGCTGTTTGCCGCTGGCGCCGGCCAAATAGGCAATTATAGCGAGTGCAGTTTCAACACAACGGGTAGCGGCACCTTCCGCCCGGCGACAAACGCAAATCCGGCTATAGGCATGGCCGGCGGCGAACGCGAATGGGTAAACGAGGTGAAAATAGAAGTAATTTTAGAAAAACATGCTGAGCGAAGGGCGCTACAGGCGCTACGAAATGCGCATCCCTACGAAGAAGTAGCTTACGAAATAATACCCATAAATAACCTGCATCAGGAAATAGGCGCCGGCATGGTAGGCATGCTACTCCAGCCTATGGATGAGCTGCAGTTTCTGGCCATGGTGAAAGAAACCATGAAAACCGGCTGTATAAGACATACGGCTTTGCTTAACAAAAAAATAGAGCGCGTAGCGCTATGCGGCGGGTCGGGCAGCTTCCTGCTCAACGATGCGCTGCAAGCAGGAGCGGATGTATTTATAACCGCCGACTACAAATACCACCAGTTTTTCGATGCCGCCGGAAAGATCATTATTGCCGACATAGGGCACTATGAAAGCGAACAATTTACCTCAGAAATATTTGAAGAGATACTTAACAAAAAATTCCCTAATTTTGCTGTTCTTTTATCAAATTTGATTACCAATCCCGTAAAATATTTTTGCTGATATGGCTACTGTAAAAGACTTTTCGTTTGAGGAAAAGCTAACTGCCGTCCTTTCTTTACAAAAGATCGACTCAAAGATCGACGAGATCAAGACAATGAAGGGCGAATTACCAATGGAGGTTAAAGACCTTGAAGACGAGATTGAAGGACTTCAGACCCGGATTAATAATATTGACGCTGAAATAAACAGCATCAATACCTTTATTGAAAACAAAAGCAATGCAAAAAAGGAAGCGCTGGCCCTGATAAAAAAATACGAAAAACAACAGGACAACGTTAAAAACAACCGCGAGTTTGAGGCAATCAATAAAGAAATTGAAATGCAGGAACTTGAGGTGAAACTGAACGAAAAACACATCAAGGACGCCACATACGAACAGAAAGACCGTATGAACGCCCGCATCAAGACCGAAGAAAAAATAAAAGACGTAGAAGAAGCGCTTACTGTGAAACGCGCTGAACTGGAGAAAATAACTGCCGATACCGAGATTGAAGAGAAAATTCTTTCTGAAAAATCGCAGGCGGCAAAAGAAAAGGTTGACCCACGCTTGCTTACCGCCTACGACAGGATTCGCAAAAGCTACCGTAATGGTCTGGCTGTAGTGCCAATCATGCGCGATTCTTGCGGCGGCTGCTTCAACGTTATTCCTCCACAACGCCAGAGCGAAATACGCCAGCACAAGAAAATCATTGTATGCGAACATTGCGGTCGTATACTTGTTGATTCTGACCTGAACGATAAAGTAACAAACAAAGGTTAATAGCTTATACTTTCATTGACTAAAGGAGCCTTACGGCTCCTTTTTTATTATACCATTGTTTGGGTTTTCAATTGCTTTGGCAAATGCGCATCAAGGTAAAAATCAATAATTTTCAGCTATCCTCCATTTCAATTTTGTAATTACTAAACAGGTTTTTTTCCCTACTTTTGCAAAAAAATAACCCTTATTCGTGGTTATTGGCTCTATCCTACACTTAACAATTTAACTATTATACTCAATGAAAATACTTGTTTGTATAAGTCAGGTACCCGACACAACTACAAAAATCGCCTTCAGCGACAACGACACCCGCTTCGTATCGCAGGGCGTTACTTACATCATCAACCCTTATGATGAGTGGTATGCTTTGGTAAGAGCCCTGGAACTGAAAGAAGCTGGTTTAGCAACTGCAGTACACATGGTAACCGTTGGCAAAGCCGACGCTGAGCCTGTAATCCGCAAAGCGCTGGCGCTGGGCGGCGATGAAGCTATCAGAATTGATGCCGACAGCAATGACACCTACATGGTGGCGTCGCAGATTGCAGAATATGCTAAAACAGGCGGCTACGATCTTGTATTGTGCGGCAAGGAGTCGATAGACTATAACAATGGATCTGTAGGCGCGATGATAGCCGAGTTGCTGGATATGAACTATCTGGGCTTTGCAGCAAAACTCGACATTGCAGGCGGTGTAGCAACCGTTGTTCGCGAAATAGAAGGCGGCGAAGAAACGGATACTGCCGGTTTGCCACTGGTTATTTCCTGCCAGAAAGGTATGGCCGAAGCGCGTATACCCAACATGCGCGGTATCATGGCGGCGCGTACTCGTCCGTTAAAAGTTGTAGCTCCGGCAAACATAGCGGCGCTAACATCTATCGTTTCTTACGAAATGCCTCCGGCAAAAACCGGCGTAAAGATGGTATCGGCCGACAATATGGACGAACTTGTTAGCCTGTTGCACAATCAAGCTAAGGTTATCTAACAATATATTGCGCTCAGCGCGGTGGTTATTGGTTTTTTATCTATTAATATCTTAACTTTTTCATAAATGAGTGTACTTGTTTTAGTTGAACATACTCAGGGAGCCTTCAAGAAGAAATCGCTTGAAGCAATTCAATATGCAGCGCACATAGCTCGCGATATGGGTACTACCGTTACCGCTGTAGCTACAGGCAATATCGGCGCAAACGAAATGCAGTCATTAGGCGCATATGGCGCAAACAAAGTGTTGCACACTACCGATGCCCGCTTAGACAACTTCAATTCTCGCGCCTATACTAAGGTTATGGTTGCAGCTGCGCAGAAAGAAAGCGCAAAAGTAATTGTAGGCTTGCACGATACCGTGGGCAAAGCGGTATCTCCTCGCCTTGCTGCGCGCCTTAATGCAGGTTTGGTAGCAGGCGCAGTAGGCTATCCCGACCTGAGTAAGGGATTTGTAGTAAAGAAAAACGTATTTTCTGGTAAGGCTTTCGCCAACATCAATATCACCAGCGATGTAAAGGTGATTACCCTTATGCCAAATACTTTTGCAGTAGTAAAAGGAGAAGGCGTTGCTACGGTAGAAAATCTGGATGTAGCATTTAGCGACGCCGATTTCTCTGTTAAGGTAGTTTCTGTTAGCAAGGCAACCGGCGACGTGCCGCTTTCTGAGGCTGAATTAGTAGTGTCGGGCGGACGCGGTATGAAAGGTCCAGAAAACTGGCACGTACTGGAAGCGCTTGCAAAAGAACTGGGCGCAGCTACAGCTTGCTCTCGCCCTGTAGCCGATTCGCACTGGAGACCACACAACGAGCACGTAGGCCAAACTGGCGGTACTATTCGTCCGAATCTGTACATTGCTGTAGGTATCTCTGGCGCCATTCAGCACCTGGCTGGTGTAAACGGTAGCAAAACTATCGTTGTTATCAACAAAGATCCGGAAGCTCCTTTCTTTAAAGCCGCAGATTATGGCGTGCTTGGCGATGCTATGGAAGTGATTCCACGCCTAACCGAAGCAGTGAAAAAATATAAAGCAGCGCAATAAGCGATTGTCAATAGTTTAGTAAAAAACCGGGTCATTCCCGGTTTTTTTATGCCCTGAAAAATAAATTTGGTTATATCGTTTTGTAGCGTACTTTTACGTTATGAAACGGAATAAAACAATACCAACACTTACTAAAGCCGAAGAAGAAGTAATGCAAATAATTTGGGAGCTCAACCGCTGCGTGGTGCGCGATATAATAGATGCGCTTGGCGACCCCGATATGCCGCACAGCACTATTTCGTCGGTAGTGCGTATACTGGAGAAAAAAGAATTTGTGGGTCATAAAGCATATGGAAAAACACATGAGTATTTTCCAACAATAACAAAAGAAGAATACGCCCAACATGGAGTAAAAAGCCTGATGGAAAAATACTTTGGAGGCTCGCCTAAAAAACTGGTCAGCTTTTTGGTGCAAAGCGAAGACCTGAACCTGAAAGAGCTCAACGATTTGATGAAAACGCTGGACACTAACACAACAGAGGACAACGACAGCAAGAAAAAGAAAAAGAAGTAAATAAACAGCCATTAAGAATTGTCAGCATCTAAATATCCACAACATGCAACAATACCTGTTCAACCTCTCTGCAGTATGGCTAATCAGCCTTATCTTATTCGATCTCTTTCTTCGTAAAGAAAGCTATCATACCTACAACCGAACCTATCTGCTCACTACATTCCTGCTGGGCATACTTTTACCGTTGTTCAACCTTAGCGATGAAACAGAGTTTTATAGCCAACGGATACAACAACCTGTAGAACAACTCATCGCAGCAAAGCGAACAATAACAACGATAAGCATTCCGCAAGGAGACGTGTTCAATTGGAAAGAACTGGTTTTGATAATTTATTTTATCGGAGTAATTGTGGCTTTAGTAAAATTGGTTGTAGACATAAGCAAAATCGTAGCTTTTTACAGAGCCGGAGCAAAATCGGATGCAGATGGTTGGAAAATTATAGAGACAGGACGAGCTCACGCGCCGTTCTCTTTTAGGAAAATACTGTTTATAGCAGATCGTAGCAATTACGCGCCCAGCGAATGGCAGATGATACTAACGCACGAACTACGCCATAACGATTTGCTGCACATAGCCGACCTGTGTGTTATGCAGTTATCATACATAGTTTTCTGGTTTCACCCATTGGTATACATATACAACAAGCGCTTGCTGTTGGTGCATGAATATCAGGCCGACAAAGCCTCTGGGTGCGATACAAGTGGCTATGGACGCTTTCTGGTAGAACAGGCTATACTCCAAACGGCGCCGGCAGTTGCACATTCTTTCAATCGTTCACCCATAAAAAACCGATTAATTATGCTAACACGCACATCCACCAAAGCAGCGAAAACAAAAATGCTGCTGATCGTACCACTCACACTGGTATCGGCCATTTGCTTCACTAACAACGGCTTCTCTCAGCGATTCGAGCGAAATGGAAATTTCATTACCTATCAGGGTAATAAATTTGAAATGTCCAAATCCACCACGGACTCCATTTTCATTATCGACCCTGTTACCGGCAAAGAATTACTGAAAATAGTGCAAACCGACCCAAAACCAATAAAGATGAATGGTCGCGATATAGCTATTCAAACAGATCAATCGCCCTATTATACAGGTTCTGAGAAAGACCTTAGAGAATACCTTTTGCGTAACCTTAAAGAAGAACTAACTAAGCTTGATGATGGACCATATACGCTGAATATCAAAGATATAGTTGTAGATGAAAACGGAAAAATCGTTTACTTCGACTATCAGAATATGAGAAGAAGCAAGGCAGCTAACGAATTGGGCGCTCAGCAAAAGCCTTCCGGCCCAATGATCATAAATTCATCCGACCCAAAAGTAACCATAAGCATCAACGACCCAAAAACAGGAGCGCCAACACCTATGAAGCTTCAGCGAAACAGCAACCCGAATAATTACGTAGAAATCGACAATACGCTACAGTCTGCTATATTTAAGAAAGTCTGCAACCTAATGAATACAGCTCCCGGTTTCAAACCTGCTATGGTAAATGGAACTAAAGTACCCGGCTTCTACAATAGCATGCGTTTCTATAACCATATCAAAGTAGAAAAACATAAGATTTTTGACGCACAGCTCGATGGTACCTGGAAAGAACTATAGCCATTTTTAAGCGATTAAACTAAAAAACCAAAGGAGCAATTGCCCCCTTGGTTTTCTGCATTAACATCAAACAGATAATACTTAATTTTTTACTGGCAAAAAGCCGTAGTTCTTGCCATATTCCAAATGCTGTTGGTAGAAATTATCAGGATATTCCACTTTTACATCCGTAATTTCTGTCCCGTTCATCACTGGTGTCAGCTTGGGTTGTATGAATCCCTTGTAAGGCTTAATGTTCAACTTAACAAAGCGTTCCAGAATCTCTTTGTGCAATACCGGATCTACTTTCACACCATAATTCTCTACGAGATTTTTGCCCGCTTTATAATCTCCCTCCGACTTAATGCGCTGAATCTCTTTCAACAATGCGCCAAATAGTTCACGCAGTTTAGCATAGTCATTTACCTGCACATAGGTCTTACCGTTTTTCTTTACAAAGGCAACAACATTATCTTTCTTACCCTGCTCCAGAGCCCAGTGTGCTATCAGCGCCCGGTTGCGCATATGCGCTTCTTCTATTTGCTCTCCCGGTTTAATGCGCGTTAGCTGCGTCATAAGCCCGTTCATCATGTAGCTATCATATTCTGCCTTGGCCACATCCATATCCGGCATTACGCCTATATCTATGAGCTTCTTATCCATTATAAAATACAAACCTACCAGGTCGGCGCGTGCTTCTTCAAGGCAACTTGCATAGGTTTTGAGCGTCTTATCTGTAGTTTCTACACCCGGATTAAGTTGCCCCGATGCATGTCCTATACATTCGTGCATATCCGTATGCAGGTCGCCGGCAAGAGCGCCATATTTCTGCATACGCTGCATTACCGTATCGTTCAGCGCAAATTCACTCGTCATGCCGCTTTTAGCGCCCAGCACATTGTAAGAGTGAATAATATTGGTAAGCGAAACTGATTTCGAACCATAGTCTTTTCTTATCCAGTCTGCATTCGGCAGATTGATGCCAATTGGCGTGCTTGGCGCTGCGTCGCCGCTTTCTACTATTACGGTTATGGCTTTACCTGTTATGCCGGTTACTTTCTTTTTCTTGTGCTCAGCCATTATCGGCGAGTTATCTTCAAACCATTGCGCTTGATTAGCAATTGCCTCAATTCGCTTGGTTTCTTCCATATCTTTCAACGATACAGTGCTTTCAAAACTTCCTTTCTTGCCGATAGCATCAAGATAAACCTCAATAAATCCATTTACTGCATCGATTCGCGAGGTCGTTTTCACCCACGATATGTTATAATCGTCCCATACTTTCAGGTCGCCGGTTTTGTAATATTGCACTAACAGCTCCAGCGATTTTTTCTGTTCCGCATCTTCAGCGACACCAATTGCCTTTTCTAACCAGCCAATTATTTTGTCGATGGCTGCTCCATACATGCCGCCGCTCTTCCATACTTTTTCTACAATTTGTCCATTTTCCTTTACCACCTTACTGTTCAGCCCCCACGATGGCGCATTGCCCTTGGTGTCCATCTTAGCGTAGAAAGCTTCTACTTCTTTCTGGGTTACACCCTCGTAAAAATTGTTAGATGAGCTCGCCACATTGTCTATATTGGCGCGCTGATCTACTACCTTTGGTTCTATCT
Organism: uncultured Flavipsychrobacter sp.; assembly: GCA_964561325.1. GTDB lineage: Bacteria > Bacteroidota > Bacteroidia > Chitinophagales > Chitinophagaceae > Nemorincola. The sequence goes on along the minus strand of CAZLPE010000011.1, from coordinate 1,295 downwards.
TCATATCATACACCAAAGGTTTTATACGATTTACAAAACCGTCTATTGACTCACCAGCTTCCTTGGGCAACGCTGCGGTATCGCATCCTTTCAAAACGCTCACAAAATATTCAGCGCTGCATTCAGGCAAAAACTTTATGTTGCTGTAGTGATGGTGGTTACCATTGCTAAACCAAAACCGTCCGCAATACACCTCAAACTTTTTCCAGTCGTCTGTATTTTTGTCCCCTTTATAGGTGCCATACATTGCATCAACAGTTTTGCGGAGCAATATGCCATATTTGCTTTTCTGGTCGTAAATGATGTCCCTGCCACAAAGCGCCGCTTCGTATAAATAATACGATAACTGCTTTTGTTTTAGCGACAACGACTTAAAACCTGGCACCTGATAGCGCAACACCTGAAGATCAGCAAAAGCCTGCGCTTCTACATTAAACGAAGTGTCATATCCATCATTTGCTACCGGCGCTGCGGCAGTAGAATCGGCTTGCTTTGCAGCTTGCGGCGAATTACTATTACAACTTGTACTCATTATCTGTGCGCTCATAGCTAACATGGGTAAAGCCCATTTTAATTTACGTTTATACTTCATCTATCTATGGATTTATTAAAAGCTGAAAATACACAATCCAAGGGATTTAGAAAAAAGAATAAAAAATATACCCTACTATTTCACCCCGATTCATTTCTGTTCCGTTATTTTGCCGATGTCTATCCTGCGTATTCCAATTATTTGCTCTATTTCTGTATTGTCCCTTTTGAGTTGCGGGGCGCCAAATAAATCTATTACTCCTATCCAGCGCCAGTGGCCAAAACCGGGTACCGTTGTCGCTTATGCTGAAAAGAAAATTACAGAAGATTCGCTCAATAACTTTCGCTTTCAAATAAGGGTGGTGGCAGATAGCGCCATAGAAAAGGGCGTATATGATGTAGATGTTGATTATGGACCCAACTTTGCATCGGGGCAGTTTACTATGCCCAAGGGCGGCGAACACTTAGCGCCAATCATAAAAACCAGTCTACAGCCTTACTCGTATATTATAGGCTTTCGGTTGCCAGACGACACAACATTTTATGAATACTACGAAATAAGCTGCAATAAGCAGTCCACAAAAATGCAATATATCAACACCTATAGTTTCGAATAACTATTATTACTCAGGCAATTCCTCCATAGTTCATCATAAGCAAAAAGGCTACCTCGTCAGAGATAGCCTTTTTGCTTATGATGAATTATATGTTATCTGATCAGCGTAACATCGCCCGACATTTCGAGCGCCTGACCACCGCAATCA
>CAZLPE010000010.1:23202-50884 GCA_964561325.1 uncultured Flavipsychrobacter sp. | reverse complement strand
AACTCTCGCATACGCAAAATAGTTTTTGATACGGTATGTGTACGACATTGCAGTTCGCTAACCTTAGGTATAAATGCTACTGTGGCAGGTAATTTATCCATCTACCCCAACCCTACAACCAACCTACTGCACATAACCGGCCTGCACGGTGCGGCTTCCTACCGCCTGCTAAGCATGATGGGCGCAGTGGCGCTGTGCGGCGAGCTGCCTGTCGGCGGCGGAACAGCGCCGCTGCAAGGGCTACCGCCCGGTATATACATGCTGGAGCTAATAACCCATACCGGCGAGCGGCTGGTGCGCAGGGTGGTAAAAGAGTAAGCGGAGATAGCGATCGCGTACCTTGGGCGCTACCACGCCAGCGCGCTGGCGCCCAGTATAGCAGCATCGGCATCGGGCAAAGCCGATGGCAATATTTTCACTTTGTTTTGATATATGTTTAGCAGATTTGCTTCCATATGTCGTTTCACAGGCTCCAGTATGCGGTGGCCTGCGCGCGCAAGTCCGCCAAAAAAAAGTATAGCTTCGGGGCTCGTTATGGCTACTGCGTCGGCTATGGTATAGCCCAGTATTTTGCCCGTATATTCAAAAAGCTCGTTGGCCATAGCGTCGCCTGCCTCTGCCGCTTCATGTATCAGCTTAGCGGTTATGCAGCCTGCATGTGGGCGCAGCAGGGTGTCGTCGGTTCTTTCGGCAAGCCATAATTCGGCAGTGTGGGCTATACCCGTTGCCGATGCGTAGGTCTCCAGACAGCCATGCCTGCCGCAGCCGCACAGCCTGCCGTCGCGCACCGAAATAACATGGCCCAGCTCGCCTGCAAACCCATCGTGGCCGTATATCAGCTGTCCGTTGGCCACAAAACCGCTGCCCACGCCGGTGCCCAGCGTCACTACAATAAAATCTTTCATGCCGCGCGCCGCGCCATACATCATTTCGCCTATGGCTGCTGCATTGGCGTCGTTGGTCAGTTGCGCTTTTATACCCAGCGCCTCTGCCGCCATACGCGCAATAGGTATTACGCCATGCCAGGGCATGTTGGGCGCAAATACTATTTCGCCCGTGTAGAAATTACCATTGGGCGCCCCCACGCCCGCCCCTACTATGTTTTCTATGCCATAGCGTTGCAGGTGCGGTAGTATACATACTGCCAGGGCGGCCATATAATCGGCGGGGGTATCGTGCCCGGTTGTAGGCATACTGCCCTTCATTACGATATCGCCTTCGGCGGTCACCAATCCCCAAGCGGTTTTAGTTCCGCCTATATCTATACCCAGCGCCAGTTGTTGTGCCATAGCTGTGCCTAACCGCTTGTTTATGGTTTAATCAAAATATTGTCTATCAGTCTTATTTCGCCAATTTTTGCAGCTATGAGCGCCACCATTTGCGCGCCGGGCTGGTAGTCGTCCAGCAATTGCAGCGTGCCGGCATTGGCAAGCGCCACATACTCTACCGCAAAGCCCTTGGCCTTTAGCAGATCTTCGCATTGCTTTTTCACTATATCAAAGCGGTCTGTATGTTGTTTAGATTCTATAGATATCAGGCATTGGTATATCACAGCCGCCACTATGCGCTGCGGCTCGGTTAGCCGTCGGTTGCGCGAGCTCATGGCCAGGCCATCGGCTTCGCGCACTGTGTCGCCAATCACTATTTCCGGCGCGCCGGTACCCAGTATATCTACAAGCTTGGTAATCACCATGCACTGCTGATAGTCTTTCTGGCCTAAAAACAGCTTGTCTGGCGTAGTTATGCTCAGCAGCCTTGCCACCACCTGACCCACGCCTTTAAAATGACCCGGACGGGTAGCGCCCTCCAGTATAGTATCGAGGTAACCAAAATCGTAAGTGCGGGTTTCGCTTTCTCCGCCGGGGTATATTTCGTCTACGCTTGGTAAAAACAGTATATCGCATCCAGCGTCGGTGAGCGCCTCAATATCGGCTGCGGTAGATACAGGGTATTTCTCCAGATCTTTTTTATCGTTAAACTGCGTAGGGTTTAAAAAAATGCTGCATACGGTAGTTAGTCCGGCCGCACGCGCTTTGTCTATGAGCGATATATGGCCTGCATGCAGGGCGCCCATAGTGGGTATAAAGCCGGTTTGTCTGCCTGCCGCATGTAGGGTATTTAGGTAATTTTGTAAATCTGCTATCTTCTTAAAGATGACCATATAAAAATTTTAAGCTACCGCCTTGCAAAGTACGGTTGGAATTCAATATTTTCGTAATTTTGCAGACATTTCTATAATTTATCCCAGTAATTAATTTTAAGCGCATGTCTGCAGACACAAAGAAACGTGTTTTAATAATTGCCAACGAGCTTTCACCTTACACTGAATTTACTGACTTCGCACAAATTCTCAACAAACTTGCGATAAAAACATTCGACTCAGGCCTGGAGATAAGAGTTATTATGCCACGATTTGGCGTGATCAACGAACGCCGCCACAGATTGCATGAGGTTGTTAGGTTATCGGGCATCAACATTATTGTAGACAAAGACGATTATCCGCTAATCATAAAGGTGGCTTCGCTGCCCAATGCGCGCCTACAGGTGTACTTTATGGACAACGAAGATTACTTCAAACGTAAATCAGTGTTCCGCGACGATCAGGATAATTTTCATGACGACAATGGCGAACGCATGATTTTCTTCTGCAAAAGCGCGCTGGAAACCGTAAAGAAATTTGGCTGGCCTCCGCACGTTATCCATTGCCATGGCTGGATGACCTCGCTGATACCTCTGTACCTGAAAACCACTTATAAAAAAGAACCCGTTTTCGGTTACTCAAAAGTAATATATACCGCTCAGGCCGATCAGTTTACCGAAAAACTGAATCCCAATTTCATGAAGAAGGCCCTGATAAGCAACGAGATAAAAGAGAAAGACCTGGAGCCTTTTAAAGACGGTTCAAATTCTTCGCTTACTATTGGCGGTAGCCGCAGCGCCGATGTGGTTATTGTAGGATCGGAGCGTCTGGATGCGCAGGTAGCCGACGAACTGAAGCCCGGCAGGTACAAAAAAGTACTTACCTACGAGGAAGGCTGGAAAGAAGACGTTGCCCCATTGCTGGAGCTTTATAAAAGCTTAACAGAGTCTTAGAATTTCTTTTATCATCTTAGCCGCTAAATAAATCGTCTTGAACAAAAGTTTCAATAGTCTGCATGTATTGGTTTTGTCAGTCTTTATTGCCGGACTAACGCTGGCGGGTTGCAAAGAAAATACGCTCATCAATTCAAAAATATCGCCTGCCGGCAACGCCATTGGCGTTTACGACACCTCGCTTGCCTGCATAACACATACTTATTTTGATGACACTGTAATAACCAGCACCAATATTGGCGGCATACCCATTTATCAGGCTGTTGGCACAATAACAGATCCCTACTTTGGCACAATGACCGGAACTACATTTTTCCAGATCATGCCGCAGGTATTGTCGTCGGCAGTTTATGCCGCAGACAGCGTTATAGACTCCGCAATACTCGTACTGCCCTATGCGGGCTTTACCTACGGCGACACTGCCAACGAAAACCTAACCCAAACCTATCAGGTATTTTATGTAACTGATACTATGGGGTCGGCAGCCACAGCGGTATATCATGCATACGATACCAAGCCTATCGACGCCGTTTTCCCGCTCAGCGAACCAACCACCGTTAATCTGTATCACCTGAAAGATTCTATGCAGGTGAGCGGTAAAAACCATGCCGGACTACGTATAAAGCTAAAACTACCGCTACTGCTCAGCAAACTATTGCCAGTACTCAACGGTTTATCTACTGCAACATCTACCCAGGAATTCCTGAATGGCTTTAAAGGCATATGCGTAAGGGTGGCCAATACCAATGATCAAAACACAGCAATACCCTACTTCCAGCTCGATGGCTCCGACCTATATTCGCAAGCCGGCATTGTTGTATATCACCACCCTATAGGAAAGCCTACGGATACGCTGGTGCAGGGATATTCTTTCAACACCGGATCGTGCTCGCATTTCAACAACATTACCAGCTCCTATGGTCGCTTCCCGTTAGCTAAACTGCTGAACAGCAAAGCCGCCAACGACGAAATAATAGCCTTGCAAAACCAACCCGGCGCCAATCTGGATATAGTGATACCCGGTATAAAAAGCTTGCCTGTCGGCATTATCAATAAAGCCGAAATTCAATTTACCATGCTTCCCGGAGCCGCCTACAATCCACCGCTGTATGCCGCGCCCGAGCGTTTGTACCCCGTGGGCATTGGCAATGGTAAGTACCCGGCAGGCGTTAATGCCGGAATAGTGTACAACGTAGCCGACCGCTACCCGCTGTACAGCCTTTCGCCTTTCAATGTGCTGGATGGTCACCTGCACACCTATACTACGGCAGGCACAACGCTTAACTCGTTCACTATCAATATTCCGCGTGAAGTAATGGCTTCCATAGCGGCAAAAAACGACACCCTTCACCTCCACATATCCGGAACACAAGATTACTACGGCGCTTTTCATATGGTGGCTGGCGGAGGAAATTATCCCGACCCATTATACCGGGCTAAATTAAATGTTGTATATTCAAAGCTCGATAACTAAAAAAGCTCAATAACTAATTATATAAACGTATGTGCGGTATTGTTGGATACATTGGGAAGAAAGAAGCATTTCCTATTCTCATAAAAGGACTAAAACGGCTGGAGTACCGCGGGTACGATAGCGCCGGTATTGCATTGCTCAACGACAACATGACTGTTTTTAAGAAAGCAGGCAAGGTAAGCGAGCTGGAAAAAATTGTTGATCACACACTTGCCGGAGCTAATATAGGCATAGGCCATACACGCTGGGCCACGCATGGCGAACCCAACGACCGTAATGCACATCCGCATTTGTCGCAAAGCGGCGATCTGGCAATAATTCATAATGGCATAATAGAAAACTACTCGGCTATTAAGGAAGAGTTGCAAAAACGCGGTTACATATTTCACTCAGACACCGATACCGAAATACTGGTAAACCTCATAGAGGAGGTGCAGAAAAAAGAAAATGCTTCGCTGGACAATGCCGTACGCATAGCGCTCAACGAAGTAGTGGGCGCCTACGCAATAGTAGTGCTCAACAGAAACAATCCCGACCAGCTGATTGCGGCTCGTAAAGGCAGCCCGCTGGTAATAGGCATTGGTACCGACGAGTTCTACGTAGCGTCTGATGCATCGCCAATAATAGAATACACTCAAAACGTAGTTTACCTCGACGAGCAAGAATACGCTGTGATAAACCGCGACGGATCGTATGTAATCCGCACGCTGGGCAATGTGGAAAAATCGCCGGAGATAAAAAAACTGGAGTTCTCGCTGGAGATGATAGAAAAGGGCGGCTTTGAGCACTTTATGCTCAAAGAAATATATGAGCAGCCCAAAGCTATAGAAGACTCTTTGCGCGGACGCATGAATGCAGCGCAAGGGTGGATAAAACTGGGAGGACTGAACGAATACATAAACCGTATAGACAATGCTGAACGTTTTATCATAACCGCCTGCGGCACATCGTGGCATTCGGCGCTTATAGGCGAGCACCTGATCGAGGATCTGGCACGCGTACCGGTAGAGGTAGAGTATGCTTCTGAATTCAGGTACCGCAACCCTATTATTACCGAAAAAGATGTAGTAATAGCCATCTCCCAATCGGGCGAAACAGCCGATACGCTGGCAGCCATTTCGCTGGCTAAAGAGCGGCAGGCGCTTATATATGGCATTTGCAATGTTATCGGGTCGTCTATAGCTCGCACATCGCATGCCGGATCTTATACCCATGCCGGTCCCGAAATTGGGGTTGCGTCTACCAAGGCGTTCTCTACGCAGATATCGCTGATTACGCTTGTAGCGCTGCAATTGGCAATGGTAAAGGGCACCATACCAACATCTAAACTGCGGGAGATACTCTACGAACTTGAGAGCATACCGCGCAAAATAGAAGAAACACTGCTGCTGGATGCACAGATAAAAGAAATTGCAGCTATTTATAAAGATGCTACCAACTTCCTGTACCTCGGTCGCGGTTACAACTTCCCGGTAGCCCTGGAAGGCGCCCTGAAGCTGAAAGAAATTTCGTACATACATGCCGAAGGATATCCCGCGGCAGAAATGAAGCACGGCCCTATAGCCCTGATAGACGAAAATATGCCCGTAGTGTTTTTGGCTACCAACCAGAGCGCCTACGAGAAGATAGTGTCTAATGTGCAGGAAGTAAAAGCACGTAAAGGCAAGATAATAGCTGTGGTGCACAAAGGCGACACACAGATACGCGCCCTTGCAGACCACATTATAGAAGTACCGGAAACAGAAGAAATATTGTCGCCGCTTATTACCATAGTGCCGCTGCAACTGCTGGCCTACCATATAGCCATTATGCGCGGCTGCAATGTAGACCAGCCCAGAAATCTGGCTAAGTCGGTGACAGTGGAGTAATACATTTCATACATACTATTTTGCCCTCAACATGTACCAACATTTTGAGGGCATTTTTTTTGCGGTGATAGATTTGATGATTATTGCGTAACGCCAACCGCGCTATGCAGCAGCATTCACTAATAGTACACCATATCAACACTATATATGGCAGGCGCGTTAAGGTGTTACAAAAATACAGCGCGCCAATGGCAAATATGGCCGCAAACACCTATTTTTGCCACCTGATGAAAGATTTCTCCTACGTGACAGGGCCAAGTGCGGCATATATAGAATCTCTGTACAACGAATTTGTAAAAGACCCCAACAGTGTTGATCCGGAATGGAAAAAGTTTTTTGAGGGTTTTGATTTTGCATTAACTACTTCGCCCGAAAAAATAACTGCAATAAAGGGCGCAACCCAGCAAGGCGGAGCATTGAGCGAAGATGCGCTGGCCAAAGAACTTGCGGTGTTTGAGTTGATACGTGCGTACCGCAAGCGTGGGCATTTAGCGGCTACCACCAACCCGATCAGGGCCCGTAAAAACCGCTTCCCTCAGTTGGATCTCGATCGTTTTAACCTTTCAGACTCCGACCTCAACAGCACGTTCTTTGCAGGTCGCTTCGTTGGCTTGAAAAATGCCACGTTGAAAGAAATCATCGAACGCCTCAAATCGCTGTATACGGCCAACATAGGCATAGAATACACGTATATAAACGATACAGCCCGCGTGCACTGGATACAAAAAAACTATGAAGAGCTGATGAAAAAACCGCTCTCCATACCCGAACGCAGGCGAATACTTGAGAAACTGAACGAAGGCGTTATATTCGAGAAGTTTCTGAACACAAAATTTATAGGTCAGAAAAGATTTGGTCTTGAAGGCGGCGAAAGCACTATACCCGCGCTAGACACCATAATTAACAATGCAGCTGATGCCGGCGTAGAAGAAGTAGTAATAGGCATGGCGCACCGCGGCCGACTGAATGTACTGACCAATACGCTGAAAAAAACCTACGAACAGGTGTTCAGCGAGTTTGAAGGCAATATGCCCGAAGATATGACCATGGGTAGCGGCGATGTAAAGTATCACCTTGGCTTTCAGAGCGATATTATTACGCCCAGCGGCAAGGATATAAACGTTCAGCTTACGCCCAATCCATCGCATCTTGAAGCGGTAAATCCTGTTGTTGCCGGTTTTGCGCGCGCTAAAGCCGACACGCTTTATGATCGTCAGTACGACAAAGTACTGCCTATATTGATACATGGCGATGCAGCAGTAGCTGGTCAGGGCGTAGGGTACGAATTATTGCAAATGAGCCGCCTGGAGGGATATGTAACCGGCGGAACCATACATTTTGTTATCAATAATCAGATTGGTTTCACAACCGATTTCGATGACGCGCGCTCTGCCGATTATTGCACCAGCGTCGCTTCTATGTTGCATGCGCCCGTACTGCATGTGAACGGCGACGACGCAGAAGCTGTGGTAAAATGCGCAATGCTTGCCGTAGCTTATCGTCAGCAATTCAAAGAAGATATTTTCATAGACATGGTGTGCTATCGCAAGCATGGCCATAACGAAGGCGATGAGCCAAAATTTACACAGCCGCAGCTATATGCACTTATAGATAAGCATCCTAACCCGAGAGAGGTATACATGAACTACCTGCTCCATCATGGCGATGTTGAGGTGCAAAACCTTGCAAAAGAAATGGAAACGCGCTTTTGGGCCGACCTGCAAGAGCGACTGGACGATGTGAAGCAGAAACCGCTACCCTACAAGTATCAGAAACCCGAAATGTGGTGGAACGAATTGCGTAAAGCTACGGACGCCGACTTCCTAAAATCGCCCGACACGGCAATACCAGAAACGGAACTACGCAAACTTTTCGGATCGCTCATGCAATGGCCTTCAGGTTTCAATCCGCTAAAAAAGGTAGAAAAGTTACTGACCGACAAGGTTAAGCTGCTTGAAAAAGAAAATAAAATTGACTGGGCTACCGGCGAACTGCTGGCATACGCCAGCCTGCTGGCCGAAGGAAAAGATGTGCGCCTGAGCGGTGAAGATGTGAAAAGAGGCACATTCTCGCATCGCCATGCCGTAATTTACGATCATACCAGCAACGAAGAACATAATCGCCTTTCCGGACTAAGTGAGGCGCAGGGCGAAATGTTTATATACAACTCGCTGCTAAGTGAATTTGCAGTACTGGGCTTTGAGTATGGCTATGCTATGGCCAACCCCAATACGCTAACGCTTTGGGAAGCTCAATACGGAGATTTTGCCAATGGCGCACAAACCATTATAGACCAATACATAGTAAGCGCTGAGCAAAAATGGTCTAACATGAACGGGCTTGTGCTACTGCTCCCCCATGGCTACGAAGGCGGCGGACCAGAGCACAGCAGCGCCCGACTGGAACGCTTTTTGCAATTGTGCGCCGAAAACAACATAATTGTCACTAACATTACCACTGCTGCAAACTTCTTCCATGCGCTGCGCAGACAAATGACTTGGCCTTTCAGAAAGCCAATGATCAACTTCTCTCCAAAAGCCAATCTCCGTCACATACGCTCTTATTCTGCGGTTGAAGAATTCACCGCCGGAGGTTTTAAGGAAGTTATAGACGACGCAACCATTACCGATGCCGACAAGGTAAAACGAGTGGCATTGTGTAGCGGAAAAATGTATTTTGACCTCAGCGAGAAACAGCTAACCGACAAACGCGACGATATAGCCATAGTGCGTCTGGAACAAATACACCCGCTACCCACCAACCAACTTCATGCACTGCGCGACAAATACAAAAACGCAGAATGGGTATGGGTACAGGAAGAACCACGGAACATGGGTGCGCTTAGTTACCTGGTTATGAACCTGACTGGTATAAATATGCGCTACATCAGCCGCCCGGCAGGAGCATCTACCGCAACTGGCTTTGCTAAAAAACACGTTATAGAGCAAACAGCGCTGATTAACGAGGCTTTTGATATATAATAATAAGTACCGCTTTTACATACATAGGGCTACCACGAAACGGGTGGCCCTTTTGTTTATGCCCAATTTATGCCAAAGCAAAATGTGGTGAGAAAAGAAAAAAGAAAAGGCTATAAAAAAAGAATGCCCGGTAGAAACCGGGCAACGTTTAACCTATGATATCCTTATGAACTACAAATATAAACTGAAAATTAAACATCCGCAAAATTTTTTTTTCATTTTTTTTGCCGCAAAAAAGTCCATTTCAGAGCCTGACACACATAAATATGCCCGGTAGAAACCGGGCTTATCTTCTGCATAAAGCATGAAAAATGTACAACACAAATATAAACTGAAAATTAATTTTCAAGCAAAATAATTTCGTAAAACTAAATGATAGCATTATTGTGCTTCGTAGCCTTTAGTCTCGTTTCGTAGTTTTAGAAATAACCGTTAGATTTGATGCTTATGAAAAAACTATTGCTTGGACTTATTTTGTTGCCCTCAATTTGTCTGGCGCAGTTTAGCGCAAAAGACGGACTGGAAAAAACGCAGTACCTGCAAGAAGATTTTACAGACGCTGCCACCAATGATACAATAAAACGAACGCACTGGCACATTCTGGAGCGCGGACAGGTAGAGCGGCAGCTAAATGTGTATTTCCGAATATCAAGTATCAACAGCGCCTATTTTCTTGATCTAAAAGTAGTGCAGGGCGCCCGCACTTTTGCAGTTGCCAAATATGCCCCGCTGCAAATAACGCTGGAAAACGGAGCCGAATTGATACTTTACAACACAGAATACCAGCGAAGCTGCAAAGGCTGTGGCGCGCGCGGCTACAAAGGCAACGATGCAGAAGGCGTAACGCTGTGCTACCCTATTACGGAGCACGCAATGGCATTACTGCTCGACAATCATGCCTACAAGCTCAAATTCACAGACGGAAATGGCAGCTACAGCCGCATAATAAAAGAAAACGAAGCGCAAACGCTGATGGAAGAACTGGACCTGATATATGCTGCCAACAATCCGCACATCTGCATTGGCCGACACGAACAAGGATATTGGTAAAAATCGCCGCCCTCGCAACAAAAATTAGCTGCAAAACTTAGCTGCACATTGTCGAAAAAACTATCGCTATTAATTTTTAAAAAATAGGGGTCATTGAAAGTTTGCTTTTCATACCTTTGCAATCCATTTCATACACATGGATTCATCAGTAAAGATTTTTTCGGGTAACGCATCATTATCACTTGCCTCACAAATTTCCCAGTTCTACGGAAAACCATTAGGCAACCTAACCATACAAAAGTTTAGCGATGGCGAGTTTCAACCCGTGTTTAACGAGTCTGTAAGAGGAGATTATGTTTTTTTGGTGCAAAGCACCTACGCTCCTTCTGATAACCTCATGGAGCTGCTAATGATGATAGATGCCGCACGCAGAGCATCGGCAGGCTACATCACAGCGGTGATTCCTTATTTTGGATTTGCCCGTCAGGACAGAAAGGACAAACCACGTGTGGCTATTGCATCTAAGCTGGTGGCTAATCTGCTTACCGAAGCTGGCGCAGACCGCGTAATGACAATGGATCTGCACGCTCCCCAAATACAAGGCTTCTTCGATATACCGGTAGATCACCTCGATTCTTCTGCGATATTCATACCATATATCGAAAAACTAAAAATTGAAAACCTGATATTTGCAGCGCCAGATGTAGGCAGCACCAACCGGGTACGCGAGGTAGCTAAATATTTTGAAGCGGATATGGTGATATGCGACAAGCAGCGTAAACGCGCAAACGAAATCGCATCTATGTCTGTGATAGGCGATGTTACTAACAGGCACGTAGTGCTGATAGACGACATATGCGACACGGCAGGCACACTTTGTAAATCGGCTGCGATACTGCGCGAACGCGGAGCTTTGTCTGTTAGAGCGTTTTGCACGCATCCGGTACTGAGCGGCAATGCCTATGAAAACATTGCCAACTCGCAACTGGAAGAACTGGTAGTAACAGATACTATACCGCTAAAAAAAGAATGTAGTAAAATCAGAGTGGTACCTACAGCAGAATTATTTGCTGTGGCTATACGCAACACTTTCGAAAACAAATCAATAAGCTCTCTTTTCATCCACAGCAATCGGAAAAAATAGGCTTGTAACCAATAAAATACTTACGACTGTTTATACAAAAAAACCTACCGCCTGCTGATAAGGCATTCCGTAAATGACTTTTCACATTTCGGTTTGCATCAACAAAGGCCAACTAATTTTTAAAACGATTTCAACGACCGGTTGTTGGGTGGGTATACGCCCGGCGCTGAATGAACAAAACACAGTAGAATGAAAAGTGTAAAAATCAATGGAACAAAAAGAACCGATCTGGGCAAAAAAGCAACGCGCCACATCCGTTCTAACGAGCAAGTACCAGCCGTAATTTATGGCGGTAAAGAAACAATCCATTTCAGCGCTCCTGTTATGGACTTCCGTACACTTGTGTACACCCCAGAATTCCAGATCGCTGAAATTACAGTTGACGGAGTTACTTACCGCGCTATTATGAAAGACATTCAGTTCGACGTTGTTACTGACGAGCTGAACCACATCGACTTCCTGGAACTTGTAGAAGACCGCAAAGTAATCGCTAACCTTCCGCTTAAGTTCGTAGGTCAGTCTCAAGGCGTAAAAGACGGTGGACGTCTGGAATTGAAAATGAAATCAATTCAGGTGCGCACTTACCCTAAATATCTGAAAGCTGCAATTGAAGTAAGCATCGACAACCTGCAATTGCATGGCAATATCCGCGTACAGGATGTTGTTGCAGAAAACATGGAAATTATGAACTCTCCACGTATTCCTGTAGCATCAGTTGTTACTACCCGCGCATTGCGTCAAGCAGCTGAAGCAGAAGCATCGGCAAAAACTCCGGCAAAAGGCGGTAAAGCAGCGCCTGCTAAAAAATAAGCCAAAAGCAACGCTAACGATCATATCAGAAACCCCTGCTACTATCGCAGGGGTTTCTGCATTTTAAATACAAACCGAAAACAAAAAATAAAAACAATAGCATAACAACAGATTCGCGCTAAAAACAAATGTTACGCTGCTTATCTTCTGTATGTTTGCAAAGCATAAATTACTAAAAATGGAATGGCTCTCTAATCCCGAAATCTGGATTTCGCTACTAACGCTTACCGTACTGGAAATAGTACTGGGTATAGACAACATAGTGTTTATCTCTATCCTTACAGGCAAGCTGCCTGCAAACCAACAAAATAAAGCCCGGCAAACTGGCCTTGGACTGGCTATGTTCACGCGTATATTGCTTCTGCTGTCTATAAGCTGGGTAATGCGCCTTACCAATCCGCTATTTAATCCCGCAGAATGGGTGGGTATCGCCACCGGTGAAATGCACGAGAAGCTAGCTATATCTGGTCGCGATCTTATACTTATCATAGGCGGTCTGTTCCTCATATACAAAAGCGGTACGGAGATACACGAAAAGCTGGAAGGCGATGAACACGCCAACGCTACGCCAAAGGTGCAAACGTTTTGGGGCATCATTTTTCAGATCCTTGTTCTTGATATTGTATTCTCGCTCGACTCTGTTATTACCGCTGTGGGTATGGCCGACCATGTGGGCGTAATGATTGCCGCCGTGATACTGGCTGTTGGCGTAATGTTCTTTGCATCTGCCGGCATTAGCCGCTTTGTAAACAATCACCCGACGGTCAAGATGCTGGCTTTGTCTTTTTTGTTACTGATAGGCGTGTCGCTACTTGCAGAGGGTTTCGAAAACTCTATACCCAAAGGGTATATCTATTTTGCTATGGCGTTCTCCATATTAGTAGAAATGCTGAATCTGCGCGCTAAAAAGAAAACCAAAGGCCATTAATCGAGCAATTGAGCCACCAGCTCTTTTAGCAATTCCTTGTCGCCGGCGGTAGTATTGTAGCCCACCCCCTTCGTATTGTATTTGGCCAGTAGCAGCAATGCCCGTTCTGCCCTGTGGAGCGGCCATTGCTGCGCAGCGGCTATTATGTTTTTCACAAAATAGGGCGACATACCCATAGCCGCTGCCGCATCTTTGTCGGTTTTACCCCGCATAAAATTGGCTACATACAGCCTGTTAAAATGGTTGTAGCAAGCCACGGTTATCAACGCCATAGGCGCCGACTTAGGATTGGCCAAAAAGTAGGTAAGCATCCTGTACACTTTATCCCTGTCGCCATTGGCCAACGCCTCGGGAAACTCAAAAACATTATAATCTCTGCTTATCCCAATGTATTTCTGAATGAGCGCTGCGGTAAGTTCCTTTTCGTCGGGCACATTTATCCGCACCTTTTCTATCTCATTTACTACTTTTTGCAAATCGTTGCCCAAACTTGAAGCCAATATTTCCGCCTCCCTCGCCCCTATAGAAAAACCCATCTGCCTGCCCAGCTCTGTAATCCACTGCGGCATGTTCTCGTCCTTTACTTTATCTGAAGTAAAGTGATAGCCTTTTTCTTTGGCCATTTTCACCAATCGGGTCTTACCGTCGGCTTTCTTAAACCTGTGTTCTATTACAAAAATAGTTGTTGGCGACGGTTTAGAAACATAAGCGGCAAGTTCGTTTAGCCCTCGCAGCGCTGCGGCGTCTTTCAGTATCACCACCTGTTTTTCTGCAAACATCGGAAACCGGCGACAGGCATTCATCACATCGCTCCACTCGCAGTCTTTGCCATACAATACCATCAGATTAAAATCGCGTTCTGCAGGCGTCAGTATCTTCTGCTCAAAATAGTCAGTGATCAAATCGATATAATACGGCTCTTCGCCATCTATTAAATAAACGGGAGCAAACTGCTTTAAATCAAGCGACTGAAATAATTTCTTTAATTCTGCGGTCATCTTTTTCTGTGCAATTGTATGGTAAAACAAACCGGTTACACATATACCGGCTCAATGTTTATGTCGTGTATCCCTTTTAGTCTCAGGTACACCTTTGCGCTTGTGTATACATCCTGCAGGCAATAATGGCCTATGCGTTTCAGATCTTTATCGCGCCAATACACGCCCGCTACCTGGCTACCGTCTATATCCGACTTTGGTGAAGGAATACCCAACACCGCTGCAAGCAAAGATAAGGAGGTATAGTTTTTATAATCGCCAAAACGCCACATATCTATTGTGTCTATGTGGCTCACTTCCCATGGTTTTTTCCCTGCCACCTGCATGGTTTGCGGTAGCGGCACACTGTTGATTATCATTCGGCGGCACAAAAAAGGAATATCAAACTCTTTAATGTTATGGCCGCAAAAACGCATGTCTTTGTGGTGATTGGAGAACTTATTCAGCAGGTCGCAAAAATCATTTAACAATACTTTTTCGTTATCATTTACCAGCGATTTCAGCCTCATTACCCAGCCGGTTTCCGTAGTGTGCAAGCTGCCTATACCAATACACACCACCTTTGCAAACTCAGAAAAAATGCCCGCTCTATCGCCGAAAAGCGTTGCAGGATCAGCATTTCCGTCGCTCGTTGGTTTTATGGTTTTAGCCTTTTTCAGCCACTCTGCCTGCATAATATCAGAGAGGCCTTCAAAATCGGGCTGATCAGGAACAGTTTCTATGTCGATAAACAAAATGCCTTTTAGTTGCTCCATTCTAAAAGTTGTATGTTATATTTGTGCAAAATCTAATTTTTAGGAAATTTAACCAAAAGTAAGCTATGAGTCAAATTAATCAAGGTCCGGAACAAAAGAATGTGGGCGGACAAAAAAACAATTCGATAATCTACTGGGTAATAATCCTTATACTACTTTCTGCCTGTGTGTTCCTGTACCTGAGCCGCAACAATATGGCCAAAGAAAAACAGACAGACGAAATAACTTTCCAAAAAACTAAAGACTCTTTAACTACCGACCTTAATGCCCTGCAAACAGATTTTAATGCGGCGTCTGCAAAAATAGATCAACTGGTTTCGCAAAACTCTAAGCTAGATAGCGCGCTACAGGGCAAAAACAGTGAAATGGCCAAATTGCGCAACGACATCAAGGCAATACTCTCTAAGAGCAATGCTACCAAAGAAGAGTTGAAACGCGCAGGCGATATGATTGCAGCGCTGAAAGACAAATCGAAACAATATGAAGAGCGCATTGCCGAACTGGAAAAAGAAAACGAAGTGTTGACCGGCAAAAATGAAGTGTTGACAAAAGAACGCGACAGCACAGTAGGTAAAAACATAGCGCTAAAAAAGATAGGCTCTGTATTGCATGCATCTAACATAAGAATGGAACCTATACACAAGCGCAGAAACGGAAAAGAGAAAGAAACCACCAAAGCCAAAAAAGTAGATATACTGCGCATATTGTTTGACATAGACGAAAACAGAATTGCAGAAAGCGGCAACAAAGCTATTTACATTAGAATGATAGCTCCGGATGGTACAATAATGGGCAATCCTGCTAACATCTCAGGAATGATGACCATTGCTACAGGCGGCAAACTGGGCTATTCTATGGTTAAAGAAGTGGCGCTCACGCAAAACGAAAAAATAAAAGATGTAGCCATAGACTGGAATCAGGATGGCGACTACAAAAAAGGACAATACACCATCGAGGTATACAACGAAGGATTTAAGATAGGCAGCGGTAATGTAACGCTGAAATAAGAAAAATTAGTATTAAATAAAAATAGCGAGGCAACAAACTGCTTCGCTATTTTTTTGCTTACAACCCAAAAACCCATAACAAATACAGAAATACGACTTAACAATAACATAATGCAGTTAGCTACTTTGTTAAGAATAGTAAGCGTAAATTTGCACCAGATTAGTGGATCATTATGGAAGTATTCCCGGGTAAAATTCTAATAGTTGACGATGAACCGGATATTGTTGAGTTCATCAGTTACAATTTAAAAAACAAAGGCTATCTGATAGCCGCTGCAAGAGATGGCGTAGAAGCCATTAGAAAAGCAAAAGAATTCAGGCCCGACCTCATTCTGCTCGATATTATGATGCCCAACAAAGACGGCATTGAAACTATAAGAGAGTTGAGAAACATGCCGGAATTTGATGACACTGCAATTATTTTCTTAACCGCACTCAACGACGAAAAGTATGAGATAGAAGGTTTGAAAATAGGCGCAGACGACTATATAGCCAAACCTATAAAACCCGAGCTGTTAGCTACCCGCATTGGTTCGGCATTACGCCGGTTTCGTAAAGACGAAGAACAAGACCAGAAACAAACCTTTGGCGATTTGGAAATCAACAAGACCAAATTTACCGTGTCTTACAAAGGCGAAGAAATACTGTTGGCAAAGAAAGAATTCGAATTACTATCGCTGCTCGCATCAAAACCAGGTCGCGTATTTCTGCGAAATGAAATATTACAACGCGTTTGGGGTACAGATGTAATAGTGGGCGACCGCACAATAGATGTACACATTCGCAAAATTCGTCAGAAAGCCGGAATAGATCTTATTACTACAGTAAAAGGGGTTGGCTACAAATTCGAAATGGCCTAAATAAATCAAACATCATTAATACTCGATAGCAACAATGCTGCGCAAAACACATTTTGCACAGCATTGTTGCTATTGATTCTGGTTACTTGATTTTTCAAAATGTAGCAATAACCAACAATTACAGCTCTACTCATTAATAGCCGCAGCTTTTTATCATGTTATCCTGTTTTCAACTAACTTAGTACCATGTCTGTACTGGATACTAAAAATCTTTCCCCCCGGCTGCTGTCGTTTATCACTGCTATTATTATAGCTACGGCCAATGCCCTACTTAGTTTACTGCTGCCGACGCCGTGGTACACGCCATTTTTTGTATTCGGGGTCACTTTTGCGGTCATTTACTTTTTGTACTACTATACCTTGCAGCGGTTTATATACCGTAAAATAAAAATCATCTACAAGTTTATTTACCAGACCAAGGCTACGAAGAAAGAAGAATTTTTTTACGAAAAAATTCTGCCGCAAAAGTCGATTGAAGAGGTAAGCGAAGATGTGCACAAGTGGGCAACGCAACGCAAAGACGAAATAGAACGCCTGCGAGCAAACGAGCAGTTTAGAAAAGAGTTTCTGATGAATTTGGCGCACGAACTACGTACGCCTATATTCTCGGTGCAGGGCTATGTAGATACACTACTTGGCGGAGCGCTGGAGGATGAAATGGTAAACCGCAAATTTCTGAACAACGCATCCAAAAGCATAGACCGACTTGTACGCCTTGTAGATGATCTGGATGTTATATCTAAGCTGGAATCGGGCAAGATCCCACTGATTCAGGAAATGTTTTGCATTCAAGACCTCATTAAAGATGTATACGAAGAGTTTCTGCTCAAAGCAAAAGAGCGAGACATATCGTTGAGTTTCAAAAAAGGCACAGAAAGACCGATATTGGTAAATGCAGATAAACAAAAAATAAAACAGGTACTCGTCAATCTTGTAGAAAATGCGCTTAAATATGGCAATGAACACGGTCATGTAATAGCGGGTTGTTACGAAATGGACGACAAACACATATATATAGAAATATCGGACGATGGACCGGGTATAGCCGAAGAGCATCTGCCGCGTATTTTTGAGCGCTTCTACCGCGCCGACAGAAGCCGCGCCCGCGCCATTGGCGGCACCGGACTTGGCCTTGCGATAGTAAAACATATAGTAGAGGCGCACGGGCAAACAGTTAATGTGCGGAGCAAGGTAGGCGTGGGGTCGTCGTTTGGTTTTACGCTCGATAAAACGTCTGATTAAACTTGCGCATGTACCAACCGTTTTAGCGCCGCCTATTGTAATATAACTATTATAGAGGCAAGCGCGCATTTACTGGCTTTTCCAAATTACTTTTGGGTTTTCAAACGTGGGATATGCTATTTAGCAATGTTGTGGGTCAGCAAATGGCCAAAACGGGTATACTGAATATGTGGCACAACAATGTGTTTCCGCATGCCATGCTCATTACCGGCGCCGAAGGCTTCGGCGGACTGGCTATGGCGCTTGCTGTAGCACAGTATGTGTTTTGCGAAAACAAAACTGCTACTGATTCGTGCGGAAAATGCGCCAGTTGCGGAAAAGCTATGAAACTGGAACATGCCGACCTGCACCTTAGTTTCCCCTCCATACCACCCAAAGCCGGCACAAAAGCGTTGAGCAGGCATTACATAAACGATTTTAGAGAGTTTATAAAACAAACGCCCTACGGAACCACTTTTGAATGGCTGCAACATATAAATGCGGAAAACAAGCAAGGCAATATCACCGCTGAGGAATGCAGGGAAATTATTAATAACCTAAACCTAAAATCGTACGAAGGCGGTAAGAAAGTACTGCTCATGTGGCGACCCGAATATCTGGGCAAAGAAGGAAACATTCTACTGAAGCTAATAGAAGAACCACCGAAGGACACTATAATGCTGTTTGTGGCCGAGCAAACTGAAGATGTACTGCAAACAATACTATCGCGCACTCAGCAGGTGCGCCTGGCGCCAATACCGCCGGCAGATATAGCGCAAGCTCTGCTGAGCCGCGGCGTAGCCGACGAAACAACGGCAGCGCAGATTGCGCATCTGGCAATGGGTAGCTATACCGAAGCATTACGCCTCGCCCGCCATTCAGAAAACGATCTATACCCCGAAGTGCGTGGATTGTTCAATGCATTGTTTACCAATAATGGCGCTAACCTATCGAAGATGGCAGACGACTGGGCGAAAGCGGGCAGGGAGCAGCAAAAGAACTTTTTGAATTACGTAATTCAGCTCTTGGAGCAGGCTATCCGCTATAGGTACAGGCCGGGTACGCCCATTGCCCTACCTGATGCCGAAGCGCAATTTGTACAGAAGCTATCGGTTGCAAAAATATCGCTCGACGGATTTGCACAAATGACCGCCGCCATAACAGATACTATTTCCTACATAGAACGAAATGCCAATAGTAAAATTCAACTGCATGCGCTATGGATCAGGCTATTGTACGTTGTTCAAAACAGACCGCAACCTGTTACTACATAAGTGCGCTGCATAAAAAACAGAGCCAATAGATTTTAAGATTTGAAGAGTGTGGTAATCAACTGTGCGCTATGGCGTAGCGCATACATAATAGCCTAATGGAAGCGAACCTAAACGTATATTACGCACCTGCTTGTATGCCGCCAAAACTCCCCCATTATTTAACGCATACGCTGTTTTTGATTATCTTTTTATTAACAGCAATATAAGTACATTTGTTAGAATTTATCAAGTAATAGAAGTATGTTGAAGTTCATGAGGAATAAAATACTGATACCACTACTCATCTTATTCGGTCTGGCGGCGTTCTTTTCGTTCAGATATGGCGGTAAGGGCGCACAAACATCGCAGGAAAAGAGAATTCTGCTGGTAAATACAGCAATTAAAACTGTGCAAACCGCTCACTTCTCACCAAAGCCTATCGACGACACCTTTTCTTCCAGAATTTATCATCGTATAGTGCGCTCTTTCGATATAGACAAACTCTTTTTCACAAAAGAGGATATGAAGGTTTTGCAAGCTTACGAATTTAAAATAGACGACCAGATAAAGCTAAACTCGATAGAGTTTTTTGATTCGCTCGACGCTATATATATGCGCCGTACAGCTGCGTCAGAAAAATTTTATCAGGAAATACTCAAAACGCCTTTCACCTTCGATAAGAAAGAAGAAATGCAGATGAATGCCGACAAAGAAGAATATGCAGAGAACGAAAGCGGGCTTAAGGAACGCTGGAGACAATACCTTAAATACAGGGTGTTGGCCAAATACGTGGATCTGAAAAACGAACAAGAGAAAAAGAAAGAAAATAAAGACTCTGTAAATGCAAAAATGAAAACGGACGAGGAACTGGAAACGTTGGCTCGTGAAGATGTGAACCGTTTTTATCAGCGCGTATATAAGCGTATACATAAATGGAAAGACGATGAGCGCTTTACTTATTTCGTAAATACCATTATGGAAGCAGAAGACCCGCACACTTCTTACTATCCACCGGCAGAAAAAGAGGAGTTCGATGTAAATATGAGCGGTAGCTTTGTGGGTATAGGCGCAAGACTAAGCCCCGAAAACGATAAAATCACTGTTTCTTCAATTATTACAGGTAGCCCGTCGTGGAAACAGGGCGAGCTGAAAGCCGGCGACGAGATACAAAAAGTAGCGCAGGGCGACAAACCGCCTGTAGATATACAAGGCTTTGAACTGACAGACGCAATAAAACTAATACGCGGCCCTAAAGGCACTGAAGTGCGACTGACTGTGAAAAGAGCTGACGGATCAACAAAAGTAATACCGATTGTAAGAGACGTTATTGAAATTGAAGAAACATTTGCCAAATCAGCCATTATCAATACCAAAGAAGGACAGATAGGCTATATACATTTGCCGGAGTTTTATGCCAACTTCAACCACACCAGCGGCAGAAGCTGCGCGGTAGATGTGGCTGAAGAAGTGAAAAAACTTAAAGAATCGGGCGTAAAAGGCATCATACTCGACCTCCGCTACAATGGCGGCGGATCGCTGGGCGATGTGGTAGATATGGCCGGTATTTTTGTAGGCAAAGGCCCGGTAGTGCAGGTAAAAACCAACCATTCCTCACCATCGGTATTACGCGCCGGCGGACCAGACACGGCTATGTATAGCGGCCCATTGGCCATTATGGTGAACGAAAACAGCGCATCGGCTTCTGAAATACTTGCCGCTGCCATGCAAGACTACAAGCGCGCAGTAATAGTAGGTTCCATCACTTTTGGCAAGGGCACTGTACAAAAAATGGTAGACCTTGACCAGATGATTGACCCAATGACCAAATTAAAGATGATGGACGACACTGTAGGCGCACAGGGTAAATCGCTGGGTACAATAAAACTGACGATGGAAAAATTCTATCGTGTAAATGGCGGCTCTACACAACTTAAAGGCGTATCGCCAGACATAAAAATACCAGACAACTTTGACAGCTACGACGACGAAGAATTTGGCGAACGCAACAACAAATCTGCCCTGCCCTGGGACGAAATACCCGCAGCCATCTACCGCCCTACAAACTCGGTTAACAACCTCGATCAACTGGCTAAGCTGAGCGAAAGCAGAATCAAGGCAAATCCTACTTTCAAACTGATTCAGGAAAATAGCGAATACCTCAAGAAAAGAAAAGAAGACAATAAGATCTCGCTCAATGAAAAACAATACCGCAAAGATCAGGAAGAAGTAAACGCAACCTCTAAAAAAATTGAGGAACTGCAGAAAAAAGCGGTATTGCTGGAGTTAACCAATCCTGCAGCCGACCTGAAAAAGGTAAACACAGACAGCGCATCTATTACTAAAAACAAAGATTGGCTGAAGAATCTGAGTAAAGATTTATACCTGTCTGAAACAGTAAACATTATCAACGACATGCGTAAATCTACCTCTGAAGTGATGATGAATACCAAGAAAAGATAGTAAACGAATATTAATAACAACGCCCCTGAAAACAACCATTCAGGGGCGTTGTTATTTGTACTATCGATTAGAAAACAAAGGTAGAGCATAATCTTTACGCTTATACAATCGTCTTGTCTTCAAGCCTATCGGGCACAAAAATATCTTGTCGTAGTCTGCGTTTCACAGACCAAAAACAACTATTACAAAAAAGCAAGGTATACAGTAGTAATTACGCGCATTTTGCGCGTTACTAAATAAATTAAGACAAAAAACAGCCTGTTGCCCGCAGATGCCTGCTGAACAATGGTTGGTAAGAAAAAAGAAAAGCCGTTTCCGGTAGGTAAGTAAATTTCTTCAATAATCTAAGACTTATGGGTATTTCGTTATAAGGTAGCCGGACTCAGCTTCAATCTTTTAGATAGCGGTATTATATTCCCAGCGCTTGCATACTGCCTGCCTGTTCTGGCGCTTCGCCTTTGTTGGTTACATAGGAGCGCACTTTACGCACATAGTCAAAATACCCGGTTTGCATACGGACAAAAAATGCAGAAAAAATAACCAATCCCAACCCTGCAAAAATGTAGGAAAGTATGGCCTCTCTGCTGGTCACCATCAACACAACGGAGATAATGAATAAAAATGCGCAAAAAATAACGATGAGCTGAGGCCCACCAGAGTCGAGTGTGCGCATTTTAGACACTATAACAACGTTGGTTTTATCGCCGGCCGCTGTCAGTCTCACCTCTGTGGTAGGCAGGGTTTTTATAGCTTCTATCTGCTCAGTATGCGGCTCTATAATGAGCGACTGATCTTCATCTTCGAATACCTCAAAATCCAAATCATGGATTTTAACGTGTCTGCCAATCAATCTGTTTTTCAGATCTTCTTTTTGAATGGCCAGCTGGCAGCGGTGTGTTCTTGTGAAAAACATAAACAATAATTTTAGTTGTTAGTAATGTCTACTAAAGATAACGCAATTATTTTACATTGCAATAACTTCAATAAAAATTAATTAACATCCAAAATCATGCCAAAGTGTTGTGTTTTCTTAACTTTTTTTTAAGCTAACATATACAAACGACAACATACATCTATTTATTGCCAATTATATGGAAGTAGTTCTCAACCATTTCCTTATAATAAGGTTTTAACTGTGGCGGCACCGTTTTATAACGCTCCAGCAGCTCTTTTTGATCGTTTAGATATTTTTGTAATGCGGGAGGCGCTGTTCTGCTTATTTCGTCGGCCGATTTCGAAGATCGCTTATCATCCTGCTCTTGCTCGCGCAACGACTTTTCAGCCTCCAGCAATCGGGTAGTAATTTCCTTTTGGCGCAACATCAGTTCCGGCGACATTCTACGATTCACCAGATCAGTTTCTATCTTATCCATTTTCTGTTCAGCCTCGCGTAGTTCTTTCGCGCTGCCCCCCAGCCCCTTGCTATTGAGCAAGCTGGTAAGCTCTTGTATCTTTCTGCGTATAGATGCCTGACGTTCTGCAAGGCGCGCCAGTTGCTCTGCATCGCCATACTCGCCATCTTGATTGCCCTGTCCGCCGCTACCGCTACCCTGCCCTTCCTTACCTTTATTACCCGGTTTATCGCCGGGTTGCTTACCATCTTTCTGCTGCCCTTTGCTATCCATTTTCTGCATAGATTCGCCCATCTGCTTTTGCTCTGTGATAATATCGCTCAATTGTTGCCCTGCGCCTTTCTTGGGATTTTTACCGCCCGGCTTACTGCACATACCGTCGCCGCCAGGTTTCTTAGCCTCGCTTTCCATTTGCATCAGGTTGGCCAACATTTCGTTGAGCATAAGCGCCAGGTTGTTGGTATGCGTCATTACATATTGCTGATCCGTAAGAGCGGCGCCCTTATTTCTGGCTTCCAGCGCATCCACGGCGCGCTTCATATTTTGCTCCAGTTGGGTTGTCTCCTTGTTTATATGCGACGACAGTTTCTCCAGACGCTTGCTGAGCTCAAACAAACTATCGCGTATCATTACAGAGTTATGGTGCAATCTGTTTTGTTCAGCCTGATTGTCGACATACGCCATACTTGTTGGCGAGGTGCGCCTAACCGCCCCCATCAGGTCTTCCTGATCGAACGACAGACGAATCAGATTGCTCAATATTTGTCTGGTAGCTTTAATATCTATTTCTATTTGCTCCAGATCCATACCGCCGGCTTTCTTGCGTAACGATCTGGCCATGTCTTCCAGGTTTTTTGCTGCTTTTTTCTGTGCTTTCGATGCTTTTTTATTGTCTTTTTTGTCGAGTTCCTTCTTGCTATCGTCCATATCCTGCGCAGCTTCCTTACCCTTATTCTCCTCCTGATCCAGCTTCTGGTCCTGCTTAGAATCCTTCTCCAGTTTCTGCGCTTCTTTCATGTCTTCTTTGAGCGTCTTCTCCAGCTTATCCTTCAGTTCTTTCTGCTCTTTAGCCAGCGCCTCAGCCGTTTTCTTAGCATCCTGGGCGGCGTCTTTACCGCTGTCTTTTTTATCATCGCCTTTCTGGTCTTTACCATCTTGCTTTTCAGCGTCGGTCTTTCCATTGGCTTTGTCGGCATTATCTTTTTCAGCTTGTTCTGTTTTGTTATTCAGCTCATTTTCTTTTTTGGCAAGGTCGTCCAGTTTGTTGGCCATATCTTCCATGCGCATCTGCATTTCCATCTTTTTCATCAGCTCCTCCATGCGCTTCATATCCATTTTAAAGAGTTTGTTCTCTTGCTCCAGTTGCTGCATGGCCTCCACTGCTTGCTCCTTGTTCAGTTGCTTCATCAGCTCTTCCAGCTTCTTCATTTGCTCTTTAAGTTCTTCGTTCAGCAGGTTGTCCAGTTGTTTGTCCATTTCCTCCTGTTTCTCTTTAAGATTGTCGCTATACTTCTTTTGCTCGCTCTGTTGTTTTTGCTCCTGAAATCTTTGTTTTATGTTTTCAACCTGAGTTTTTAGCTCCTGCTGCTTCTTCATCATTTCTTGTATAGCCTGCTTCTGGTTCCAGTCTACATTCTCGCTTTGCAACATTTTGGTCTGCATTTCCTTATAGTCGCTCTGCAATTGTTGTGTTTTGTCGGCGCTGTTGCTAATGCCGGAATTGATCTGGCGGGAATTTTCGTTGATAGCCGAATCAATTTGCTTTTCATCGTACATAAAATACGACATCACCTCGCTGCGCGACGACTTGCTGCCATGCACACCGTCGTTGTCCCATGCTTCGACATAGTATGTTAGCTTCTGCCCCAGTTTCAGGTTGAGTTCCTGAATATCGAAATAGTGCTGAAAAGACGACAAAGCGCCCTGATTTATCTTTACCGGTATGCTTTTCGTGGTTACAGTTGCATTCTTGTCGCTTATCTGGTAGTTGAACGTTACGCGAGTGATGCTGTAATCGTCGCCGGCTGTGCCTGTAATTACTACTTGCTTGCCAGAAACCGTGTCTTTAAACTGCTGCAACTGTATGACAGGAAACTGATCGGGTATCACCTGCACCCGATACTTAAAGCTATCAGCCACCATAGCCTGCTTGTTATGCAGCGTTACGGTATAGGCGGTATCGTTCATAAAACGAAATTCGTAATTGTAGCCGGATGATGCTGAACGCAGCGCAATGGGTGCGCCGCCGCCAAAATGAATGGTAGCTGCATCGGTGTGGTCGGTAGTAAATGCCCAGGAAACAGTAGTGCCAACCGGAAGCGTCATGTCGCTGAGACTGTTGCGCACTTCATTCTTTTTACCGGTATATGCCGGATAGTTTACCTGCACTTTAAATGCCTTCATTACCGGCCTTTGCACTACCCTAAGCGTACTTGCAGATGAATAAAAGCCCGCTGCATAAAACCGGAAGCTGGCATTTTCGGTAATGTTTTTAAATGTATACTGAAACGCATGGTTCTCCAGCGGCTGCATTGGCGCGCGCTCGCCATTTATTTCTATAAATGCGTCTACGGGTATTGCGTTTCCCTTTATCTCGAGCGTAACTGTATAATCTGAATTGCGAATAGCTATAAGCGACTGATTTTTGAGCAAAAACTGGAAAGGCGCTGGTTTTTCAAACGCCTTAGTGGGTTGTAGTATTCTCGATGTGCCTTCCTTAAGCACATTGGGCGCTGCAACCAACATAAATACACCTGCAAGCAACAACGGCAGCAAAAAGGGCAGATACTTTTTATTTACCGAAAAATCGACGGCCTTGGTTATTGGCACAATCGATATCTGGCTAATTTTCTGATTAATGCTCGCTTCTGCCAATTCACGACTGGCGTTTGCATCTGGATTTTTACGCAATTGCAAAATATTCAGCAGGCGGTCGCTTACTTCCGGAAAATGGCGACCTATAATAGTGGCTGCCTGTTCGTGAGAAATAACCTTGCCTAAACGCGCCATTTTAGTAAGCGGAATAATTACCCAAGCAACAAGCGCAACCAAACCAAGCGTAACGAATGTGGACAAAATAGCTACCCGCGACCAAACCGGTAAGTACAAATAATATTCGCCAATACTAACCGTAAGTACATAAAAAAGTGAACATATTAAAAATACAAGACTGCCACGAATGACCTTATTTGCATAATATTTTCGGATAAAAGCATCTAAACGCGAGATCAACCACTCGTATGTGTTCATATAAAATTCTATGTACGCAATTTAAGGGATTTTTTGATTGAAAAAGGTTAAAAATGAGGACACTGTGCACTCCTACAGCCTGCACACACCCGATTTAGCAACGGCTTTTCAGCAGAAATACAGGGCAATAAAATACTGAATACACAAATTACAAGATTATCCGAGCTTGTTTTTGCCAACTCATAGCTACAATACTACATATCATGGCGCTCCTGACAATCAAGATACACATGCGCCTACGTTTTGCGGGCTATTAGCGGCAAGCCTATTTAAGGAGCTAACCAAAAACAAACACCGCCAATTGGTTAACAACAGCCCATTGGAAGTAGCATTTGTTAATGGGCAATTTTCACTAAACATTCGTAATCTGTACCAATTAAAGTTAGGATATTTGCATAACTTACAGCAGTAAAAGCATACTTACCTATGGCAATTAACCTACAAAAAGGTCAAAAAATCAATATCGGCCTCAGCAAAATGAGCGTGGGTCTGGGATGGACGCCAAACGAAGGCACAGGGCACGATTTCGACCTCGATGCATCTGCATTCATGATCGACGGCAACCGTCTTATTCCACAAGAAGAATATTTTATTTTTTACGGAAATGCAGATTCGCCCGACACTGCGCTACACCACTCCGGCGACGACCCTACCGGTGGCAATAGCGCCGATGGCGATGACGAAACCATAATTGTAGATCTGGATAAGGTAAACCCAAACATACAAGAGATATTGTTTGTAGTGACTATACACGATGCTATTGCCCGCAGACAAAATTTCGGTCAGGTGCGCAACTCTTATATCCGTATAGTAGATGAGCAAAACGGACAGGAAGTTGCAAAGTATGAATTAGGCGAAGACTTCTCTATAGAAACAGCCGTTGAGTTTGGCAGACTATACAAGCGCGATGGCAAATGGAAATTTGAAGCGTCCGGAATAGGCTACAAAGAAGATCTGGCTTTCTTTTTAGCAAAATACTACAAGGGGCAAATCATTAAGTAGATTTTTTTAGTAGAAAGTCGTTAGTAGAAAGTAGAAAGTCGCGAGTTTTTATTTTGGTTCAGTACATAGTCGTTAGTATATGATTGATAATAAATAACAGCCATATGCGCACATTGGCTCAATAGCTTTACAAAAAAACTCACTTATTACTAAAATAACGAACACAATACATTTTACATAACAACCTACACCACCACTAACTACTAAATACTAAAGACTCCTACTAACAATCACAAA
>CAZLPE010000010.1:20230-23102 GCA_964561325.1 uncultured Flavipsychrobacter sp. | reverse complement strand
TAAAGACTCCTACTAACAATCACAAAATCCCGACTTTCTACTTTCTACTAACGACTATCTACAAAAGACTAAATACTATACATTAAAGACTCCTACTTACAATCACAAACTCCCGACTTTCTACTTTCTACTAACGACTTTCTACTATATACTAACTACTAACAACTATAAAATGGCAATCAACTTAATAAAAGGTCAAACGATTGACCTGCGCAAAAGCGACAAGGGCGAATCATTCGACTTATCGACAGTAACTATTGGATTGGGGTGGGATGTCAGGAAAAAAAGCGGCGGATTTTTAGGCAAGCTTTTAGGCGGTAAAGAGCCCGAATACGATCTTGATGCGGTGGCATTTCTGCTCGACGCCAATGATAAAGTAGCTAATCTGGGCCGTACCGTGCAGACCAACAGCGGAGCCAAAATGGCATTTTACGAAGGCGACATAATATTTTTCAACTCAATGCGCCACCCATCTGGAAACATATGGCTAACGGGCGACAACCGAACAGGAGCAGGCGATGGAGACGATGAACAAATAATAGTAAAGCTGGATTCGCTGGATGCTAAATATCAAAAAATCCTGTTTATGGTTACCATTTATCAGGGCCGCCAAAACAATCAGCATTTTGGCCTGATAGAAAATGCATTTATCAGGGCTGTTGATAACAAGGGCAAAGAAATTGCCAAATTCAGTTTGTCGGGCAACGACTCTATGAATGGCATGTGCGGAATGGTGTTTGCAGAAGTATACAGAAAGGACGGCACCTGGAAATTCAGAGCGCTCGGCGACCCGCAACAAACTGACAGCTTTGTAGACATACTTAGGAAATACACTATCTAAAACCATAAAACCAAACTAATAATGAGAAGACTACCTGTATATTTAGTATTAGATACATCGGGCTCTATGAACGGAGCCGCTATAGAAGCAGTAAAAAACGGGGTTCAGGTAATGATCAGCTCATTGCGCCAAAACCCTCAGGCTATAGAAACAGCTTTCATCAGTATTATCACTTTCGACAGCTCGGCCAGACAAATTGTGCCGCTTACCGATTTGGCATCTTTTCAAATGGTAGATATCAAGGCGTCGGGCACTACCGCGCTTGGCGAGGGACTATCGCTGGTAGCCAGCTGCATAGACCGTGAGGTAGCCAAAACAACTGCCGAACAAAAAGGCGACTGGAAACCGCTGGTGTTTATCATGACAGACGGCATACCCACCGATAACTGGCAAAACGGACTGGCTGAATTTAAGAAACGTAAAGTAGCCTACACTGTAGCCTGCGGCGTAACGGGCGCTGATAGCGCTTTGCTGAAACAAATAACCGAAAATGTGGTATTTATAGACAACGATATGCAGAGCATTTCTAAATTCTTTGCATGGGTAACCGCTTCTATAGGCGTAACATCTACCAAGGTTGAAGATTCGGGTAAGGAGGTGAAAGGACTGAACGAACTACCGCCGCCGCCATCTGAACTGAATATTGTGGTTTAAAACAACCGAGCGGTACTATAGCAGGCTGCTATAGTACCGCTATAAAACACACCCTTATATGAGTAGATTCGGATTTTCATTTTCGTGGAAACGTGCGCTGGGTATAACGCAGGCAAAACAAAATATTGCCCGGCAAACAGGTATACCAACAAGCAAAGCCGGTTTGGAAAGAAAACTGGGTAAAATGTTACTAAATCTACTCACCGGCAAACGATAACATCAGATATCGTTTAGCTAACGCAACAATCGCTCTGTAAGTAGCGGACATCATCAACACTAAGTTTTATGCGTCGTTTACCAGTATATTTTTTGTTAGATACGTCGGGCTCCATGTATGGAGAACCGATTCAGGCATTGAATAATGCGCTCAGCGGTATGATTAATACGCTACGGTCGGATGCTCAGGCGCTCGACTCGTTATGGATAAGTATTATCACCTTTGATCGCGAAATAAAAGAGATTGCGCCGCTTACCGAGCTGGTTAGTTTTCAACTACCAGAAATTACCTGCCCGCAAAGCGGACCAACCAATATGGGCGAAGCGTTGCACTTTTTGTGCGATAAAGTAACAACCGAAGTAAAAAAAAGTACGCCTACACAAAAAGGCGACTGGAAGCCGCTGCTATTTATAATGACCGATGGCAGCCCGTCTGACATAAGCCTTTTTAAGGAGGCCATACCCAAAATAAAAAGCATGAACTTTGGCGCGGTGGTAGCCTGCGCTGCGGGACCGAAAGCCAAAGACGAATACATGAAAGAACTGACCAGCACAGTTGTTCACCTGGACACTGCCGATAATTCTACATTGAAGCAGTTTTTCAAATGGGTGTCGGATACAATTGAAATGGGCAACAAAAGCCATGGCACAGGCGAAACGGTTAGCCTGCCCGAGCCGCCGGCAGAGCTGCATCTGGTTATATAAAATTTATACATTAAAGGGCATAGATTAATGCATTTGCAGAAAACAAGAAAATCATCGATTCCAGTATTGATAACGATATGCCACTTGGCTTGTGGGTGAAGGCATGACGTAGGGCACACGGCACCCACGTATAGCCAAGATTAGATCAATGCCGGTTGCACTCAACTATGCCACGTAAAGAACAGTAGACGAGTAGAGTTACCAATTCATATAACATAATACCCGCCCTCTGGGCAAACACCCAATGAATGTAAAATTAGTAGGACACGACTTAAAATGCCTGCATGTAGAGCTCATGCAAAACGAAGTATTTTATTGCGAGAAAGCCGCCATGATCTATTACGAAGAGGGCATAACCAGCACGGTACGCGTACTGGATAAAGGTGTTGGCGGCATGATAAAAAGAAAACTATCTGGTGAAAGTATTTTTCAGGTAGAGCTAAGAAACACACACCA
>CAZLPE010000010.1:0-20130 GCA_964561325.1 uncultured Flavipsychrobacter sp. | reverse complement strand
CAGGCATCGCCACATTTTTCGGGCAATAACCTGCTTGGAGGCGAGGGCTTGAGTATGCTCCGCGTTACAGGCCCCGGCACTGTATACCTAAGTTCGGTAAATGTGCGCCCTGTAGTATAACTGTAAACACCCATAACTATAAAATTCCCAATACGATGATAATAGCGCTTGTAGTGCGATTGATTATTGAATTTATGATCATTGGCCTTTTTCTGTACTCTAAGTTAGCCCCTTACAAAGACCGGCTTGCTGGACAATACAAGGGCATTTTCGAGTTTTTCAGCAATATATTTGAGCCTATATTACGGTTTCTGAAAAAAATACTAAAGCCGTATCAGGTCGGTCAGGGACTTTGGTTAGATATGTCGCAGGTACTTTTGCTGGTCTTGCTACTCATACTTTTAAAACTGTTTTAGGCAACATAATTGGCTAATCGTACCTAAAAAGATTACCAGCACACAGACCAAAAAACTAATTGCCATCTGTGATAGATCGTAACTTTTATCAAATAGATCATCATTTTTTGCCCTATTTTTGATACTGCTGAAAACAATAACCACATGCGCAGATTACCTATATACTTCCTGATAGATGTTTCGGAATCGATGGTGGGCGAACCTATACAACAAGTAGAAGAAGGGCTTGCCACAATCATTCAGACACTCAAATCAGACCCTTATGCTATAGAAACGGTATGGATTTCTATTATCGTTTTTGCAGGTCAGGCCAAAACCCTGGTTCCTCTGCAAGAAATCATCAACTTCTACCCTCCCCGCTTCCCGATAGGCGGCGGCACATCGCTCAGTAAGGGGCTTGGGCACCTTATGTATGAGCTACGCAGAAACATTGTAAAAACCACCTACGACCGCAAAGGCGATTGGAAACCGATTATATTCTTATTCACCGACGGAGCGCCAACCGACGATACGCAAAGCGCTATTGCAGAATGGAAAACAAATTGGCAGCGAGCGTCGAACATGGTAGCTATTTCGTTTGGCAATGAGGCCGATACGCAATCGCTTGGCGAGCTAACCACCAATGTGCTCGCGTTTAAAAACGCCAATGCAGCTGCCTATAAGTCGTTTTTCAAATGGGTAACCGATTCCATAAAAACCAGCAGCGTAAGCGTAGAGAACAATAGTTCGGGGTTTGAACTGGCAAAAATGGATGATGGCACACTATCGAAAATAGACCTTACCAAAAAAAGCGCTGCACGCAAATATGTAGACAACAACTATGTAGTGCTGGCGGCAAAATGCCAGAACACAAAACGCCCCTACCTGATAAAATACAGAAAAACAATTTCGCCGTCTGGCTTAGAAGGGTTCGACACTATGTCGTACCGCTTGGTGGGCGGGTTTCAGGTAGACCATCAGTATGCCGAACTGACGGACGAAGGCGGACTAACGCAAAAAATAAATACCGAAGAACTGATAGGCGCCCCGACCTGCCCATGTTGCGGCAACCAGATAGGTTTTGCCATGTGCTCATGCGGAGGGATACACTGCATTGGCGACGAGGAAGAAAGCCAGTGCCCGTGGTGCGGCAACAGAGGACACTATGGCGTTGGCGATGGAGGATTTGACGTAACCCGAACACAAGGATAAACTATGAGCGACACTAAGAGCTTTCTGCGCACACTGCTGGATAAAAGAAGTACTGGCGTGACGCCAGACAAGCAGGCATTGTTTGACGCCTATGCAGAAGACCCGGAAACCGAACGACTG
Source organism: uncultured Flavipsychrobacter sp. (assembly GCA_964561325.1). GTDB lineage: Bacteria > Bacteroidota > Bacteroidia > Chitinophagales > Chitinophagaceae > Nemorincola. The sequence goes on along the minus strand of CAZLPE010000010.1, from coordinate 18,403 downwards.
TGTAAACAAATATTGGAACATCAGCATACACTAATGGCAAACTGGCAAGTAAAAAGCAGAATAGCAGACATAAACGCACAACAGGTGACCATACCTAATGGCACTGTAGGCAAACCCTACCTGGCGGTTATCGACTTTCAGAAATTAGGATGGAAGGATGTGGTAGAAACTTCTTTATCGGGGTTGGAGGCAATGGGCCTTACTTACGAACCCGAAACAGCAACCATAAAGGGCACACCAACCACCAGCGGCGACAGTAAATTACTTTTTGCCTACAAATTGGCCAGTGTGGCTATGCAGCCTCAGGAACGCACAATTTCGATAGTGATTAATCCCGACCCGAAATCGTTGTGGAAAAACATACCCAGCCCGGTAGACGGCGCTTACCACAAGCCCGACGACATAGCCATGGCAGGAGTACTGGGCGATAAACATATTGTTATAGCCTCCAAACGCGGCAGATCGCACGCCAATGTAGGCTCTTTTAGAGACGATGATTTTGCCTGCAAACATTTTGCAGATACAGGCTGGAGCGTGGTGGCCGTGGCCGATGGCGCAGGCAGCGCCAAAATATCGAGAAAAGGATCTGAGCTTGCATGCAATGGCATCATTGATTATTTTGAAGCTAACTTATCAAGTCCGGGATTTAGCGAAATAGATGCGATACTAAAAACGCACGTTGAAGCAAAGAGCGATGAAACACAAAAAAAGCTCAGCGCTTTTCTGTACCATAACTTGGGAAGGGCTGCATTAAGCGTTTACAAAAAACTGGAGGAGTTTGCTAATAGTGTAGAAACCCCAATTAAAGACCTGCACTCAACGCTCATATTTGCACTGATAAAGAAATACTCCTTTGGTTATGCAATACTCACCTTTGGCGTAGGCGACTGCCCTATTGGGTTGATAAACAAAGAACGAACCGAGATAACGTTGCTCAACTGGCTGGATGTTGGCGAGTTTGGCGGTGGCACCCGCTTTATTACTATGCCCGAAATTTTTCAAAGCGCTAAGTTTGCAACCCGTTTCGGATTCCGGCTGGTAGATGATTTTTCGTACCTCATGCTAATGACCGACGGTATTTACGACCCAAAATTTGTGGTAGAAGCCAACTTGGACAAAATAGACAACTGGAATGCTTTTCTGGCCGACCTGAATGGTAAAAACGATGAAGGTATAAAAGTAGATTTCGATCCGGATAACAAAGAGATTGCCAGTCAGCTATCTGCTTGGATGGATTTTTGGAGCCCCGGCAATCACGACGACCGTACGCTGGCAATAATATATTAGTGCATCGCAACCTCCTGAAAATAAACGCCCAAACGAGCGTCAGTAACCTAATTCATAAACACAGTACCACTGGAATAAAATCTTTGCTAATTTCGGTGTGAGTTTGACTTCCTTACAAAATGACCATAAACACAGTTTCGTCTGTAATAAATGCCGGCCGCACCTATCAATACGTTGATAATGGCGAGCCGATGCGCGGAGGCATGAAGGATGTTTATTTCAGTCCTGACAAATCGTATGTCGTAGCTTTCTATCGAGACGTTCAAGATTTTAATTCCAAAGAACGCCTAAAAAAAATTGTTACACAGTATTACGATAGCTTTTTCAACAGAGAAGGCGGCGCTTACTACAAGCAGCTATATAGCTGGCCGACAGACGTAGTGGAGCTCGACAAAAAAATAGGACTTGTAGTGCCCTGCTACGACAAAAACTTTTTCTTCAAAAAAGGCTATGCCGCCAACGACCTTATAAAAGGCAAGGAAAAAGAAGGTAAGTGGTTTGCATCGCCAAAATTTAGGAACAAACAATTTGCGTTGCGGCTCGACGAATCGGAACTGGGCAACTGGCTGAGTTATTTTCAGATATGCGTAAACATATCGCGCGGCGTGAAGCGACTCCATGCGGCAGGTTTGGCGCATTCTGACCTCTCATATAAAAACGTGTTGGTAGATCCGGTGAGCAAGTCGGCGGCAATTATAGACATAGACGGCCTTGTAGTGCCGGGTTTGTTTCCACCTGACGTAATAGGCACCGCCGATTTTATTGCCCCCGAGGTACTGTCGACCAAGCACCTGAACAAGAACGACCCAAACCGCAAACTACCCAATATACTTACCGATCGCCACGCGCTGGCGGTAATGATATATATGTACTTGCTGTATCGCCACCCACTAAAGGGCGGTAAAGTGCACGATCTGGATACTGAAACAGATGATTTACTTTCTATGGGTGAAAAAGCGCTATTTATAGAGCACCCTACAGACGCATCGAACAGACCAAAGCTGAATCAGGTAAACCCAAAGGAACTGCCGTGGGCAGATGTATCTAAACTACCCTACACGCTTACAGGCCCCTATCTGAAAGCGCTGTTTGAAAAAGCATTTATAGAGGGGCTGCACAACCCCACCCTGCGCCCCACCGCCAACGAATGGGAAGACGCACTGCTAAAAACCACCGACCTGATGCAGCCATGCAGTAATGCTGCCTGCGATCAGAAATGGTATGTGTTCGACAATACGCTGAAACCTAAATGTCCTTTTTGCGGCACGCCGCATCAGGGTTTACTACCCGTGCTCGATTTGTATTTTCAGTTCAAACCAGCTGTTTGGAAACCTGAAAACCACAGAATCATGGTGTATAATAATCAATACCTGTTTCAGTGGCACGTAAACCGCAACCTGGTGCGCAATGAAAAACTAACCGCCGAACAAAAAGTTCCGGTAGGCTACTTTACGTTTTACAATGGCAGGTGGGTGCTGGTAAACCAAAAGCTAACATCGCTCAAAGACATAGACGCTGGCAAAGAAATACCCATAGGCACTATGGTAGAACTTACCGACGGACAAAAGCTACTGCTATCTAAAGAAGATGGCGGCCGACTGGTAACAATAACAATGGCAAATAAGTAACAAACAAAGCATCAATATATCATGACCGAATTATTGCAACAAATTATAGACAATCCATTGCCGTCGCTGGCTATCATTGGTAATCTGGTAATTATAGAAAGTCTGCTATCTGTAGACAATGCCGCTGTACTGGCTACCATGGTAATGGATCTGGAAACTAAAGAGCGCGACAAAGCGCTGAAATATGGAATTATTGGCGCATATTTATTTCGCGGTCTGGCCATGCTTTTTGCGTCTGTACTTATAAAAATATGGTGGCTGAAACCCGTTGGCGGCCTTTATCTTTTGTACCTGGTATACGACTGGTGGAAGGGCAAACAAACCGAAAGCAAAGAAGACGATATAATAGATAAAAAAGGCAATTGGCTATACAGGGCTACGGTAGGTTCGCTGGGCAATTTCTGGGCTACAGTGGCGCTGGTAGAGGTTATGGACATGGCCTTTTCTATAGACAACGTATTTGCGGCGGTAGCCTTTACGCCAAATATCATACTGGTGTGTATAGGCGTGTTTATTGGCATACTGGCCATGAGGTTTGTTGCGCAGGCATTTGTTCGCCTCATGGAAAAATACTCCTTTCTCGAAACATCTGCCTTTGTGGTTATCGGCGTATTGGGTATTAAACTGGCATCGTCTATATACGAGCATTTCTACCCCGAGGCGCCTGTAAGCGTTTTCCTGAAGAGCGAAACTGCCGATATAGTAACCTCTATACTCACCGTTACCATTTTTATTGTACCTATACTCACCAGTTTGCTGTTCAACTTCCCTAAAAAGAATGTTGGCGAAAAGGAATAACCGTAGTTAAAACCTCAATTAATACGTCTTATAGCTTTCGCGTGTCGAAAGCTGATAGCTAAATGCATAAGACATTCTTTAATGTATTCACATTAAAGAAAAGGCGAAATTTCAAAGTAAATAACAATATACCGTTTTACTTGTATACAATTAACAAATCGTCTTCTTATTAGACAAAGAACAGTTTTAACAACCTATTCGCGAAAAGCTGACAATACAAGACGCATCGCACCCACATTTAGCCAAGATTTGACAACTTTTTAGAAAGTTGTCAAATCTGATTTTATACAACATAAAATCTGCTTAATTACAGTTCAAAAAAAACATTGAAATACACAAGACTATGCCTCGTAAAGTATAATTGCAAGCACATGAACCATTTAGACCAACTCGAAGCCGAAGCCATATTTATTTTCCGTGAGGTTGCCGGACAATTTTCCCGGCCGGTATTGCTTTTTTCGGGCGGTAAAGATTCTACTGTGCTTATTCATCTGGCTATGAAAGCCTTTTATCCCGGCAAACCGCCATTCCCGGTGATGCACATAGACACTGGTCATAACTTTGAGGAAGCGCTTACCTTTCGCGATAACCTTGTTGCACAAACCGGTCTGGAACTGATAGTAAGAAAAGTAGCCGACACCATAAAGGCAAAAAACCTTACAGATGCCACAGGCAAATTCCCAAGCCGCAATGCGCTGCAGTCGTTCACGCTGCTCGATGCTATAGCTGAGTTTTCGTTTGATGCCTGCATAGGCGGCGGACGGCGCGATGAAGAAAAAGCGCGCGCCAAAGAACGTATTTTTTCAATAAGAGCCGCCGATGGCTCGTGGAAGCCCTACAATCAGCGGCCCGAACTCTGGAACATATATAACGGACGCATTAACCAGGAAGCAGATGTCGGTAATGCAGCAGAGAATGTACGGGTTTTTCCGATAAGCAACTGGAGCGAGCTGGACGTATGGCGCTATATACAACGCGAAGGCATGGCCCTGCCCTCGCTTTACTTTGCACATACACGACAGTGCATAGTATATGATGGTCGTTTGATAGCGACATCTGACTACCTGAATATAGACGATAACGACCAACTGGTAACAACAAGCGTTCGGTATCGCACTGTGGGCGATATGACCTGCACAGCAGCCGTTGAAAGCAATGCGGTAACCATAGAGCAGGTTATAGACGAAATATCGGCATCGGCCATAAGCGAGCGCGGCGAAACGCGCATAGACGATCGTTTCTCTGACGCGGCAATGGAAGACCGCAAACTAAAGGGATATTTTTAAAAATACAAGATTGGGCAGTAATGCCGCCAACCGTACCTTTGAACTAATTACCTGCGCAAAAAATGGATATTTTAAGGTTTATAACAGCCGGCAATGTAGACGATGGCAAAAGCACGCTGATAGGCAGGTTGCTGTATGACACCAAAAACATAAAAGACGATGTGCTGGCGTCGGTTACAAAGCCGGATGGAAATGCAGCTATAAATCTTGCTTTTATAACTGACGGGCTGCGCGCCGAACGCGAACAAGGCATAACCATAGATGTAGCCTATAAATACTTTACTACCCCGACACGTAAATACATCATTACAGATGCGCCCGGACATTTTCAGTACACTAAAAATCTGGTAACGGGCGCTTCTAATGTAGATGCTATAATTATACTTATAGATGCACTCAATGGTATCACTCACCAAACGCTGAGGCACTCGCAAGTAGCTGCGTTTCTGGGTATAAAAAACGTGGTTGTTGCTATCAATAAAATGGATGCGCAGGGATATGATGAATCCGTTTTTAGCGTTATAAAAAACGAGTACCAGACTATTGCCCACCAACTGGGTTTGAACAACGTAACGATTATGCCCATAAGCGCGCTCATGGGCGATAATGTATTGGAAGCTTCTGCTACTATGCGCTGGTATACAGGTGTACCGCTCATGGACTGGCTGGCTCAATGCACACCAAAGGAAAACGATTTCGATGAGGTCAGGCTGAGTATACAATGCGCCATTGCGGCGCCGCAAGAAGGTTTAGAGACCGTGTATGCCGGAAAACTATTATCTGGCACACTGCAAAAAGGCGACACATTGCAGGTGCATCCCGGTGGAGCTACGGTAACAATTGCAAAAATACTACACGGATATAATGAGCTAAATACCGCACAAGCCGGAGATAATATTGTTGTGTACCTATGTGAACCAGTACACATTAGCAGGGGCGCATTGCTAAGCGGCGGGAAAAACATAAACACAGGCAACCAACTGTCTGTAACTATTTGCTGGCTAAACGATCAGCAAACGTTGCAAGCCGGCGCCCCATACATATTACGCATAAACGCTACCGAAACTTTGTGTAGGATAGAAAATATAACGGGAAAGTTCAGTTTAAACACCCTCAAGTACGAACCGACCAGCGAGCCTGTGTCGGTAAACGACTTCGTAAAGGCAGTAATCAACTTAGATACTGCCATAGCCTATGATGCGTTTGCAACACTGCCCGAAAACGGAAGAGGCATCCTTATTGACCCTACTACCAACTATACATCAGCCGCATTCACCATAGACTGACGGCTTAATTGCGCCATGATGAAGTGTGCGAGCTTTTCTGTAGACTCATCAATTGTTTCGCTCCCCGACTCTATAAGCAAGTCTGGATTCTGCGGCGCTTCAAATGGGTCGTTTACCCCTGTAAGATTGTTTACTTTATCGGGATGACAATCGGGCAGTAGCGCTTTTTTGTATAACCCCTTAGTATCGCGCCGAATCAACTCGTCGAGGTGGCAGGAAATATACACCGTCTTTACATCCGGATAGGTTGCTGCTATCTCTTGTCTGATATCGTCGTAGGGATTGATGGCGCAAATAATAGCCACCACTTTGTGCGCAGACAGCTTACTGGCAACAAAAGCCAGCCGGCGTATGTTTTGGTTTCGGTCGGCTTTAGAGAATCCCAAATCAGGGCAAAGTACTTTGCGGTATTCGTCGCCGTCCAATATTTCTACAGGTATATTATTTGCCTCCAGCGCCTTCTTCACATTGCGAGCCAGCGTAGTTTTTCCGCTCCCCGACATCCCACAAAATTGGATAATCATAATAACCGTTTAAAGCGCCAAGATAAAGAAACAATAACAAAGGGAAACCCGGCAACAAACCACGGATGCGCATTTGTAGCAAATGGCGCACATTTTACATAAAAATAGCCCGTGGTTTACTTAAACTTACCGTACTTTACCACAATAAATCTGCATAATGATAAGTATCAGAAACATTGTAAAACAGTATTCCGGACACCGGGCGCTCGACAATGTAAGTATTGAAATAGAAAAAGGGAAAGTGTTTGGTTTGCTTGGCCCCAATGGCGCCGGTAAGACATCGCTAATACGTATCATTAACCAGATAACAGCCCCCGATTCGGGCGAAGTGCTGTTTAACGGTGAAAAACTACACCAAAAACATGCAGAAAAAATAGGGTATCTACCTGAAGAAAGAGGCCTGTATAAAAAAATGGAGATAGGCGAACAAATACTCTATCTGGCGCAACTAAAGGGTATGACAAAGGCCGAAGCCATGCGCAGAGCCAAGTACTGGTTTCAGAAACTGGAAATAGAAGGCTGGTGGAATAAAAAAATTGAAGAACTATCGAAGGGGATGCAACAAAAAGCGCAGTTTGTAGCTACGGCTTTGCATGAACCTGAACTGCTGATTCTGGACGAACCATTTACAGGCTTCGATCCGGTGAATGCAGAAATTATCAAAAACGAGATTCTGGAACTTAATAAAAAGGGCGCCACTATTATTTTCAGCACCCACCGCATGGAATCGGTAGAGGAGCTATGCGATTCTATTGCGTTGCTGCATAAATCGCACAAGCTGCTTGACGGCAAGGTGAAGACCATAAAAAAATCGTTCAGAAACGGAGGCTACCTGGTGGAATACGAGGGCAGGCAAATACATGCCGGTCCCGATGCGCCCTTTACGATACAAGCAGAAAAAAACATAGAAGACGGCTGGCAAATGAACCTGACCATAAACCCCGGCAAGCAAGTGAACGATGTGCTGCAATACCTGATACCCACGGTATTGATAAAGAAAGTGGAAGAAATAATACCCACTATGAATGAAATATTTATTAAGACAGTAAGCGATAAAAACTAAGACATGAACAAGATATTACTCATCATACAACGGGAATACCTATCGAGAGTTAAGAAAAAGTCGTTTTTGGTGATGACTATTCTTGTGCCCGTACTGTTTATAGGTATGATAGCGCTGATAGCCTATATAACCGCTAAGCAAAACGATTTTGGCGACAAACGTAAGGTAGCGGTAATAGACGAGAGCGGCCGATTTGCCGGCAAAATGAAGAACAGCAAAATGCTGGAATATTCCGTTACCAAAGAAAATTACGACAACGTAAAGAAAACTTTTATAGACGACGGCTACGACTATCTGCTATTTATACCTGCCAATGCTACAGACGTGCTTTTGCTGGGCGAAAAAAAACCAAGCCTTACCACCAGTAGCAAAATAGAGGACGAGCTTACCAATATCATCAGGTCGCAGCGTCTTGCCGAGGCCGGTATAGACTCTGCTGTGCTGGCAAAAGCGCAAAAACCGGTAAGCATAGCCGCCAAACAGCTAAAAGACGGCGGAGTACAAGACGCCCATACTGTTGTGGCTTACGGAGTTGGCTTTTTGTCGGCTTTTCTTATTTATATGTGCCTGTTTATTTACGGCACACAGGTAATGCGCGGCGTGATAGAGGAAAAGGTAAGCCGTATAGTAGAGGTAATCATATCGTCGGTAAAGCCATTTCAGCTAATGCTGGGCAAGATAATAGGCGTAGGCATGGTAGGGCTTACGCAGTTTTTCTTATGGATAGCCATTTCCATTGGGCTGTCTATGGCGTTGGGCGCAGGCGTGGTGAACATGTCAGGACCGGCTAATCCTACAGAAATAGTAGCAAAGCAAAAAATGATTGCCGGAGCGGCTGGCGCAAGCGCACTGCCTGCCGTTACCGAAACCGCAGAAAAGCAAGACAACCAAATGAGCGAGATAATGCAAGACATTGCAGATATACGCATTGTGTACACGCTAAGCTGCTTTGTATTTTACTTCCTGTTTGGCTACCTGCTCTACAGCGCAATATTTGCCGCTGTGGGCAGCGCAGTAGACAACGAGACAGAAACGCAACAATTTATGCTGCCCATCACCCTGCCGTTGGTATTTACCTTTGCTTTGTCGCAAAGCTTTATTATCAACAATCCCGATAGCAATATTGCCTTCTGGCTATCTATGGTTCCGTTTACATCGCCCATAGCTATGATGATACGCATACCATTTGGCGTGCCCAACTGGCAACTTGCTCTATCTATGGGGTTAATGATTCTTGGGTTTCTGTTCACAACCTGGGTCGCTGCGCGCATTTATAAAGTGGGTATACTTATGTATGGCAAGAAGGCAAGCTATAAAGAGCTGGCAAAATGGTTTATGTACAAGGAGTAGCATTGCAAGCAAACAGTCGCCGCATTTTCAACAGTGGGTGTATAAAAATGCGAAATCAGCGGCTAAACGTCCTAATAAACTCATAAAGTTTCGTACTTTTGCGGTCTAAATTCATTTATTACTCTTTATAATAATGTTGCGGCAAGAGCCTTTGAAAGCAAAATGGCACATAGTGGCGCTGACGCGCGCGAAGGACTACAACCAGTTGTTGAAGCCAAACCTGAGCGGGATGGTAGTTTTCAGCAGCGTGATAGGCTATTTAATGGCGCCGGAAGTCCACTTTTCGTGGACTAATATGTATGTGTGGCAACAAATCATCACTTTATTTATTGGCGGCATGATGGTGACAGGCGGCGCTAACACTATCAATCAGATATTAGAGAAAGACAGCGACGGACTGATGAAGCGCACACGCACACGCCCGATGCCTGAAGGCAGAATGACCGCGCTTGAAGCATGGATTTTTGCAGCCTTTACTGGCATCACCGGCGCGGCTTTGCTGGCCTACTACTTCAATCCGCTTGCGGGCGCGCTCAGTTTCTTTTCTTTATTGCTATATGCATTTGCCTATACGCCTATGAAGAAAATACATCCCGTATCGGTGCTGATAGGCGCTATACCCGGCGCTTTACCGCCGCTTATAGGTTGGGTAGCCGCTACCGGTGCGTTGAGTTTTGGCGGATGGGTATTGTTTTCTTTGCAGTTTTTCTGGCAGTTCCCGCATTTTTGGGCTATTGCCTGGGTAGCGTTCGATGATTATGCCAACGCCGGCATACGCATGCTGCCCACACGCGAAAAAGAAACAAGATTTACGGGGATACAATGCATGATGTACAGCATAGTGCTGATACCAATGGCTATGGTGCCGCATGCGATAGGGCTAACCGGGCAAATAGGTATGTGGATATGCGTATTTTGCGGCGCATTGTATTTTGTAGCTTCAGTAATGTTTTATATAAAAAACGACCACAAATCTGCTAAACGAGTAATGTTCGCTTCATTTTTCTACTTACCAACCATACTACTGGCGCTGGTGATAGATAAGATGTAACGTTTGAAGATATTTTCGGCTGTGAGCATTGCGATAGCCGGAGAAAGTGATTAAAACAAACAATTATGAACACAGCAATTCAGCCTGCCAAGGAGAAAAGGAAAATTCACCCACAGAAATTTATGATGTGGGTAGCGATGGGAAGTATGGCAATGGCATTTGCAGGACTTACCAGCGGCTATCTGGTACGCAAAGCTCAAGACAACTGGCGGTATTTTGAGCTGCCGTTGGTATTTTGGGGGTCTACCATCGCAATATTGCTCAGCAGCATAACAATGCACATGAGCGTAAAGGCATTTAAGAATCGCGAAATGCCAAAATTCAGAATGCTCATTTCCGTAACGTTGATTCTGGGAATACTTTTTGGCGTTATGCAGTATGCTGGTTTTTATCAGCTATACCATCAGTTGCAGCACATCCGCATCAACGGAAAAGTGCTCGATGAGATGACTACAGTTAGATTAGACGGTAATCCGAGCGAATCTTTTCTGTTTATTATTGCAGGATTACACCTTGCGCATCTTTTTGGTGGAATAATTGCATTATTAATTGTATTTTTCCGCGCATTTAGAACACGAGTAAAAACATACAATTCAACGGGACTGGAAATAGCCGCAAGCTACTGGCACTTCGTTGATATATTGTGGTTATATTTATTTATTTTCTTTCTGGCAAATCAGTAAAATTATTTAGAAATTCGCACACGGATTCACAACCGTATTTTTTTAAAACCATCTATGGCACAAACTACAGTAGTAACACAAGAACATCAACCAAGTTTATGGAGCGGAGGACGCTCACCATACAACGTTAGTTATGGTAAAATCATGATTTGGTTCTTCCTATTATCGGATGCCCTCACATTTGGCGCATTTCTGATTTCGTATGGCACAACGCGCTTTTTCAGTTCGGTATGGCCAGACCCCAATGAAGTGTTCAAATCGTTTCCGTTTTTGGAAGGGCATAACTTGCCGCTGTTATTTGTGAGTTTGATGACCTTCATCCTCATCATGAGTTCGGTTACAATGGTGCTTGCGGTGCACGCCGGCCACTATGGCGATAAAAAGAATGTAGCTAAATGGCTATTGTGGACAATTATAGGCGGTATTGCCTTCTTGAGTTGTCAGGCATGGGAATGGACGCACCTTCACGGCGAATGCGGCGGATTATGGGGCACATTTACCGATGTTAACACTCCGGTAAGTTCTTTCAAGCATTTCTTCGGTCATTCGGCTCAGGATTATGTAGCTGCAAACCCAGTAGTTGCAATGCAGTCTACCCACAACTTCTTTAATTACTTCTTTACAATCACTGGTTTCCACGGCGGTCACGTTACATCGGGCGTTATTTTCAACATCCTGATACTTGTAAACACAGTAAACGGCGTATACGAGCGCAGAGGCCACTACGAAATGATTGAAAAAATAGGTCTTTACTGGCACTTTGTAGATCTGGTATGGGTATTCGTATTCACTTGCTTCTATCTTCTGTAATCCATATATCTACAGCAAAACCGACTCATTAAACAAACAATCTAAACTAACAATATTTCAAAATGGCAGCTCACGCACACTCAGAATCTCACTACCATCAAGACACGCATCAGGTGCATTATGAGGGAGATCAATCAAAACTATACTCAGGTATATTATCGCATCATACAGATGTAAACTCTGCAGAAAGCAAATCGCAGGTTAAAAGAATCTGGAAAATATTCTGGATACTGCTTGTTATCACAGTTGCAGAGGTTATTATGGGTATGTTCTTCAGCCACTCTATACCAAAAGGACTGGTTAACTTCATGTTCCTGCTGCTTACCGTACTAAAAGCCGGATACATTGTATCTGTGTTTATGCACCTTGGCGATGAAGTAAAGAGCCTTATTGCTACGGTTTTAGTACCGCTGGTACTGTTTGTTTGGTTTATTATTGCATTCCTTGCCGATGGTGGTTTCTGGTTGCGTATGAACGATGAATCGCCAGCCCGTCAGACAATTGAACACGTAAAAGCAAAATGATAAATAAAAAATCTAATACAAAATTCATGTATGGAATGGCGGTAGCGTTTTTGCTACCGCTTTCTTTTTACTTTATAGCCCGCATTTTATCTAAAGATAAAATTCATATGCCCTCCTATTATGGCGTAGAGCGGGTAGATACCAAAGTAGTAGACGGTAAAACAGTAAACGACACTATTTACCATCAGGTAGGCAACATAAGCCTGACCAACCAACTGGGCGACCTGATAGCTACAGATAAGACGCTGAAAGGCAAAATACTGGTAGTAAATTTCTTTTTTGTAGACTGCCCTACTATTTGTCCACGCCTTACAGGCAATATGAGCATGTTGCAAAAAGCGTTCAGACGTAACCCGAAAATGGAGAGTAGCCTGGACACATCAGTTCAGTTTCTGTCTATAACAGTAAATCCCGCGCACGATACTTTTCAGTTGTTGCGTACCTATGCGGATCGATTCAAAGCTAATCACGACTCGTGGTGGTTCCTAACGGGCGACAAAGCAGCTATATACAATTTTGCACGCAATGAGCTGAAACTGGCCATTGGCCCCGGCGATGGCGGCGCAGACGACTTTGTACACACCGAAAAGCTAACGCTGATAGACCGTAACCGGAAAATCAGGGGATACTATGATGGATTGGACACGGTGCAATTGCGCAAGTGTGCAGACGATATAGTGCTGCTATCTATGGAAAAAGATCACCGCCAAAACAGAACTCATTAATTTCCCCATCTCACGATAATCCTTGTTGAATCAATATCTTTGCAAAAAAGAAAGGATATGCTGACACCGGTTTTAAAGAAAAATGATAAGCAAGCAAAACTATTGATTTATGTGGTTTCGTTTGTAGTGTTTGCCGCAGTTGCGTTATTGTCAAAATTCAAACTCAATGTAGATCTGGGTTTCAATGTCCACATTTTTGCACTTGTCAATGCCATTATCAATTCATGTGTCACCATTTTGCTTGTTTGGGCGCTGATAGCCATTAAAGGCAAAAACTTTCAGTTGCACAAAACACTGATGATGACAGCCATGGTGTTGTCGTCGTTATTTCTGGTATCCTACATAGGCCACCACTTGCTGGCCGGCGAAACAAAGTTTGGCGGCGAGGGCGCTATGCGAACTGTTTATTATTTTATTTTGGCCACGCACATACCGCTTGCCGCCATTATTTTACCATTTATACTATTTACGGCATACCGGTCGCTTACGGGCGAATACGAACAGCATAAAAAACTGGCCAAATACACATGGCCACTATGGCTGTATGTAAGTATTACGGGCGTGCTGGTTTACTGGTTTATCAGCCCGTATTATGTGCCGCACATATAGTGGGTTTACACTACTGTAAACGATAATGGCTTGCCGATGGGTAAGCCATTCGTTTACACATACGTGCATATTTCCATATACTTTGTTGTGAGAAAAAATAATGCTATTTTCATAGCAGAATTGAGATTATGAGAAAAATATTCAGCATACTGATGCTATGCCCTGCTTTACTAAGGGCTCAAGAAAAACTGACCGAGAAAAACTACCGCATATATTCGGTAAAACAAGCGAAAGAAGTGTCGCTTAAAGACATTGTTCAGGATATGAGCGAATACGATGTACTGTTCTTTGGCGAAGAACACAACGACAGCGTTACCCACTTTCTGGAAAAATCGATGCTCGAACAAATGTACGCTCAATATGGAGCTAATGTAGCTTTGTCTATGGAGATGTTTGAGCGCGATGTGCAACCGGTAATGAATGAATACCTACAGGGATCAATTCGTGAAAAAAACTTCATCAAAGACGCGCGGGCTTGGAGCAATTACAGAGACTACAAACCAATGGTAGAATTTGCAAAAGAGAAAAAACTGGATGTAGTATGCGCCAATGCCGCCGGACGCTACTCTAACCTTGCAGGTCGTAAAGGACAGCAAGCGCTGAAAGACCTGCCAGACGAATCGAAAAACAACTTTGCGCCTATACCTTACGACACAGCGCAAGGCGGGTATTATGAAAAACTAACCGGCCTGCCATCGCACGCAGCAGGTACTACTACAGATACTGCAAAAGCTAAACCCAACCCAATGATGAGCATGGGCGGCTTTAATCTGGTAATGGCGCAATCGCTGTGGGACGCTACAATGGCCTACTCGATAGCTAAATATAAAAAGAGCCATAAAGGCAAGAAGATAATGCAGGTTAACGGCAAATTTCACAGCGATGAAGGTTATGCAGTAGTTACCCAGCTTAAACATTATAGCCCAAAAACAAAAAGCCTTGTAATCTCTACGGCATCAGACGAGAGCTTCCCCAACATTAAGTGGGCAGACTACAAACAATATGGCGACTATATTATAATAACCGACCCAGCAGTGCCACGCACCTATAAGGATTGATAAACAATATTATTAGCAAAAAGTTAAAGCTCATGCAATACTGCTGAGCTTTTGCTTTTTACGGCGCCCGGCTATCTTTCTGGCATAGAAAGTGATTATACAATGGTAAACGAGCAATAAAACAATTTTTATGAAACAGATAATGATAGCCGCAAGCATAACTGGAATGATGATGTGGGCATCTGTGAGCTTTGGACAGGATGTAAAAAACAACCAGAAGGAGGCAAACCCAAAAGCAAATAACATTAGAAGCAATAAATCTGCGATGCAAAGACCTATGCAGATGAACGCATCGGAGAATAAAGCATCTACTGCTGTAGCTGCAAAACCCGGGGCGACAAATGGCGTAGAACTTACGCCCTCTGAGAAAAGGCATCTGAGAAAATAGCGTAACTGGCGCTGAGTGATTATAAAACGAGCATGGGCGGATAATTATCCGTCCATGCTCGTTTTATATAGGGCGGCAACTGCAAACCACAAACCATTAGTACTCAGCGCTTAGCGCTGGAATGCCATAAAAACCGCAATTTAGCCAGCGTTAAGATTTTGTATAAATGCAGTTCATCGCCTCCTATAAACGCCCAAAAAGACTAATTTTATTACATGCACCTTCACACTCACACCATCATCATTATACTCAGCTGTATTGTAATCATCAGCTACATATACAATATGATAAGCAGGGCCACCAGAATACCCTCTGTGTTGTTGCTCATTGGCACAGGTATTGCCATTAAGTATATGGCTATTCAAAGCGGCTTTGTGCAGCAAGATGTATCTAAACTGGTAAAAACACTGGGCGCCATTGGTCTGATAATGATCGTGCTGGAAGCGGCCCTCGACCTTACCATTAGTCGCAGTAAAGTAACCCTGATTCGCGATTCATTTTTGTCTGCATTGACCGCCTTCATAATATCTGCCTTGGGTATAGGCTTTTTGTTGCACCACTGGCTACACGAGCCGCTTGTAATAAGTATGCTTTATGCTACGCCTATGAGCATTATAAGCAGCGCTATCGTAATACCGTCTACCAGCCATCTACCCGAATTGAAGAAGGAATTTATTATATACGAATCTTCTTTTTCAGATATAATCGGCATATTGGTGTTCAACTTCCTGATTATGGACAACGCTATGAGCGCGGGCAGCGTTGGGCTGTTTGCCGGCAATATCGGGCTATCTATCATACTGTCTGTAGTAGCTTCGGCAGCGCTATTGTATATGCTGTCCAAAATAACCGTCAATCTAAAGTTCTTTCTGATTTTCGCTATACTCGCGCTGGTATACACATTGGGCGAAATGATACATCTGCCCTCTCTGCTTATAGTGCTTGTTTTTGGCCTTGCGCTCAACAATAGCGGACTTATTCTTAAAGGCCGTTTTGCTACTGTTGCATCGCCTGCGCATATGCGGGGCATACTGAATCTTATGCGGTCTATTACCGCCGAGACCTCTTTTCTAATCCGTACATTCTTTTTTATTGTCTTTGGTTATACCATCGACTTGAATTTACTAACTGATACCAGTGTGCTACTTCTGGGCTCTGCAATAGTTGGCATCTTGTTTTTTGTTCGTTTTTTATATCTGCGGCTGGCATTGCGCAGCAACTTGCTGCCCGAACTGTTTTTAATGCCGCGCGGCCTTGTTACTATACTTTTGTTTTATAGTATACCTGCATCAAAGGCTATGAGCAATTTTAATGTGGGCGTGCTGTTTTTCGTGGTGGCGGCTACCAGCATCATAATGATGGCAGGCTTACTGATATTTAAAGTGAAACCAGACGAAGACTACCTGCAATAATTGCTAACTGGAGCGAAAAGCTATAGCATGATCGGCTTTTTTGTGCAACCCCATAAAAATGCGGGCGTACACCCGTAGTATAGCCAACTCCATAAAAAGGAAACCCAGCGAGGTAAACAAAACCAGCGCCAGATGATGCTTGTGTATATGATTGAACAGAAGATCTATACCTATAAAGGTGGGTGTAAACGGTAAGCCAATAAGGCCAAGGCAGGAAATAAGGAATACCAGCCCTATATCCGGCTTTTCGTAGATATACCCATGATAGTCGCGGAGGTTGATGTCGTTGTCGATTTTATGTATTTTTATAAGGCAGATAGCGCCAACTATGGCCGCTACAGATATACCGCTGTAGTAAATGGCAATCTCCATAAAGCCAAAATCAATATTTTGAAGGGCTACAGCCAGTGTCATAAACAACTGACCGGCTATAACATAAAACCATGCCCATAAAGCGCTACCTTTTTCAGCAAACGACTTTAGGATAAACAAAAGGCCGGCAAAAGAATAGATATAGGGCAGAAACTTATAAATAACAGCAGGTACGATAGACTGAAAAGAATGCGCAAGTAAGCCCACAAAATAAACAATAGTAATAATAACTGCGGCACGCATGGACGCTAAAAACTGCAGGCGCTGACCGGCTTTCTTGAAGGGTGTCCAGAAAAACCGGTGGAACATAAAATCGAGATTCCACTCCTTGAGCGACAACAGATAGAGTGAATTACGGAAACGTGCAAATGGCGACTTTTGTACTGTTTGACGTTTGGGCACAAAGTTGTAAAACATATGATGCACCAGATAATGTTGCATAGAGGGTGAAACGAGCAACTGGTAGGTGCGCAGGCAAGCATTGCCTGCAAAATGAAACAACGCCAAATGATGGAACCCAAAAGCAACTTCTACAAACATAAGTCCTATTTGCGCTATGGAGGAATAAGCGATTTTAGGCTTTAACGACGACTGCAATTTTGATATGCTTATTGCCACAAGACTCGTAGTGAGCCCTAAACCCGCCACAATCCACTTTACCGCCTCTAACCCGTGCCAGTAGGGATAGGTGCGGAGTAGCACAAATACGCCTATATGCACCGACAACGACCCATAAAATATAGCGCTCGATGTGGTAGGCCCTTCCATGGCGCGAGGCAACCACGACGAAAACGGCAACTGCGCCGATTTTACCGCAGCGGCTATTACAATGAGCAATGATATAATTGCCGCCTCGGCATAGTTGCTTTGCAGATGGGCCGCAACAATACCTGCGTCGTTGAGCTTGAGAAACACAATATTCTCGTGCCATACATGGTGGCTGACCCACATAGCCAGAATAAGGCATATATCGCCGAGGCGATAGATAGAAATAACCTTGAGGCTGTTTTTAACCGGCAGGTACCGGTTGCGATAAAACGAAACTAGCAAAAAAGTACATACGCCCACTACCTCCCACCCCACAAACAGCGTTTCGTAATTGCCGGAGAACACAAGCATATTGTAACCCAGAAAAAACAGCAACAATGTAGAGAAAAACTGCTTGTAGCCGCCCTCGCGGTGAATGAAATACCGACTATATACAGCCACAAGAAAAGAAAGTAAACTACCGACAAGCGCAAAGGCCGCCGTTATTTTATCGAAGTAGAAGTCGATAGATATCTTGTTATTGTCGGCCTCAAAAATGAGCAAATGCTTAATGTTGAGCGTTGGAAAATCGCTGAGGGCCCACATGCCCGCAAATACAACCAACCCAAACAAATGCAACCCAATAGAAACAATAGCAATACCCGACAACTGCGCTTCTTTGTGAGCTGGCGACAGCAGACTTATTAAAAACGCCAGCAAAGGTAGCCAAATAAACAGTGGAAATAGTTGATCCATATAATATTAGTTGATGGTATAAACCGGTAAATTTTCTCTTGTAGCA
>CAZLPE010000009.1:18091-58117 GCA_964561325.1 uncultured Flavipsychrobacter sp. | reverse complement strand
TCACTACCCCATTGCCGCGGGTAGAGTCGTACAGGCGATAGTTGGCGCCAATATGCGCCGTCACAATATTCACATTACCGCTATACAACGTTCCGCCAACGGCTGCCGTATGCTTGATAAGCGGATTAGAGAACAATACAGCGCCTGTAGCGGCGTCTACATACACATGCTGACGGCTCAGTGGCGACTCGGCATAAATATCAAACCTATAGGCAAGGTGTAGCTTGCCATCGGTTTTACCCGTACCGGTGCGGTAGTTTTCCACCCACATCAGCTCTCCATGAGGAAAGTAAGAAGTATCGGGCTTGTGGTATTCATTTTTAATAAATTGCTCTGCATCGGCATCCTGCCATTTATACTTGTCGGCGCCCACAAAAGCCAGCGCCTTGCCGAGCGCAACGCTTTCGGTAAGCGATGGCGCTGCAGACAGGTCGGCATCTATGGCAAAAAAGTTACCGGTCATGTAGCGCACCCTATCGTCTTTGGCAGTAAGGGTTATAGCGCCATCGGCCACCTTTAGCCCCTTATACCACTGAAAATACCGGTAAGTGGTCAGTTTTTTGCGGGTGGTAGTGCTGCTGACCAACCGCATTTCGGTATTGCCGGGTTGCAACCCCAGGTAGCGTTCAAATATTTTTTGTGCATCGGCAGATCGCCAGTTGGCATCGGCGGCAAACACTACCGACCGTGGCGTATTATCGCGGCTGTTGCGCTCTATGCTCAAAACCGTATTGTCGGGTTGCCCCTGCGCTCGCAGCGCACACACTGGCATACTGAGCATAAAGCTCGCCAGCAATAGCTTAAACTTCATAAACAACTATTATAGGGCACAGGTGCCGCGTTTTTTTAGTAAAAAAGGATAAACGATAAAATTATAATTTTTTAGTTAAATAACGGCGCTCATTTTGAGCGCAGCACACAGAATGATTACAGATATTTGCGCCTCGGCGAAAATAAATTTGTTGTTTCAAAACAAATCCGTACTTTTGCACACCACAATTTTATGGCGAGGTAGCTCAGGTGGTTAGAGCACAGGATTCATAACCCTGAGGTCGGGAGTTCAAGTCTCCTCCTCGCTACATTGAAAATCAAGCACTTAGGTATTAAAACCTAGGTGCTTTTTTCTTTTAGGTACAACATAGGTACAACATTCAAGGTTTGTGGCCTTCTTTCCCATTTGAAATTATTTTTCAAATACCGTCTTTTTCCCGTACCACAGGTGGATTATATGTTTTACTTTACCGCCTTGTAATCAATCGCCTTATGGAAGTTATTTGTTTGGAAACGCCTGCGTTCTACAATCTCGTTGACCGGGTGATAAAACACGTAAATGAAAAGACCGGCAAACAGCAAGAAAAATGGGTCTCCGGGCAGGAGGCCATGAAAATGCTGCGCATTACCAGCAAGGCTACCCTGCAAAAATTCAGGGACGAAGGAAAAATCCGCTTTTCGCAACCAGAGAAAAAGATAATCCTCTATGATACTGATTCTATAAATGACTTTCTTAACAGCAACACAAATAAATAATTATGGAAGAGGAATTAATTGTTGACCCACAATTTCAGAAGGGATTCAATCACGGCTATATTTTAGCAGAACACGAGCCTGAATTAGCAAAGGAGATCACAGCCAGCAATAATAGCCATGATATTTATTTCAGTGGCCTTGTTTCTGGGAAGGAAGAATTTGATATGGAAAAAATTCGAGATCGGTCAAAAGATGTGAATCAAAATAAAACAATTATTAAAAATATAGAAAAAGACAAAGGAAGAATGAGATAGTGTTGATTATCCCTAAGAAGTGGCTACAAATCAGGATAAACATGAAATTCTACAACTTATGACGACGACGTTATTTATACTTGGTGCAGGCGTTGAAAAAACTGAGGGAATCAACTTTCCGTTGGCAGCCCAACTACTGCCTGAAATTGTAGCTTTTTCTGAAAGTGATGAAGGAAAAACCTTTGACGAGGCATTGCGAAAATCACTACCGCAACTTCGTTTTAACCTAAAGTCATTTATCAAAAGTGCTGTCGATAACTTCAATGAAACCACAACGGCAGAAATTATAGAAATTATTGAGCGGCTTGAGCCATTAATTAAACAAAGTGGACCAAGTTCAAAGAAAGCGCTTCTGTTGAAAAAGCTGTTAGAGCGAGTGAATAGTATTAAAGAGGGCGGTAAAATCGATGATGCTACCTACAACCTTATAAAAGAGGTTTTAGGAGAGGGTGTTATTGAAGAAATCGGCGATGAGTCAATAATCTCCTTTAAAAAGCTTGATTTCACTGACTCATTCAAAGTTGTTATAAGGCATATTTTAAAGGAGTCCGTGTCAAACCCTGCTGATCCGGTAGGAAATATACTTGGATCTAAAATTCTTGATTTTGAGAAGATCTTAATAGATACATTTCTTGGCTTCTATCTTGAAAAAAATACAGAAATAAAAAAGTATCTCTATGTGTCTTGGATGCTATGGGCGTACTTAACCTATAGGAACAATAAGGTAAATGACGATTATATTTTTGAAGACTTGCCGTTTTATACAAACTTGGCGAAAATTCAAAATATAAAAGTTATAACTTTTAATTATACATCTTTCCTTGAGGATGCCTTCAAATCGAATAGTGATTCTTTACTGTATTTTCATGGATATTTGAAGGAATATATACGGTTGGATAACAGGGATTTCTTTCAAATTTCGGATTCCGAATTGTCCGACCCGCTCACCTTTTTCGAAAATAATATCTCGGCGACAATCGATTTTGGCGCAGGTGTATATTTAATCCCTGGGATCATACCACCTTTGAGACTTAAACCTGTACTATCTCAAGAGTTTATTGAGCGTTGGCATCAAGCGAGCGAATGGATAAAATCTGCAGAAAGAATTGTAGTAATTGGTTATTCGTTTGCATATGCGGACGAACATTTTAACGACTTAATAAGAAAGAACTCAGATAAAGAGATAATCATTATCAATCCAAATGCCGAGTTCCTAAGAAGCCAGATTTGTAGATTGCTAGGAAAATCCGAATCGGATTTTACATCTACAAAGTGGCAGGGCGTATTCAGTATGTACCAATCGAGAAAAATAAAGGTAATTTCGGCCAAAGCTGATGAAATTGATTTGAGTAAACTATAAAGTTTGGCTTTTATTAACTGTGAACAACGAAAAGAAAACTAGAAAAGAGATCATTGATATCCGACTTAAACACGCGGGCTGGGATGTTAATGACTTGATGCAAGTTGTTCAAGAATATGATATTAAGGTTGATTTGCCGGAAGGAGTAGTTTCTGAGCCAACCTCACCCTACCAAGGCCGCCAGTTTAGTGATTATGTACTTTTAGGCAGGGATGGGAAGCCTCTGGCTGTCGTTGAAGCAAAGAAAACGGCAGTAGATGCCGAGAAAGGCAGAGAGCAAGCAAAGCAGTATTGCACAAATATTCAAAGACAAAATAATGGTGAACTACCTTTTTGCTTTTACACAAATGGACATGATATTTATTTTTGGGACTTAGATAACTATCCCCCAAAAAAAGTTTACGGTTTCCCGACTCGAGAAGATTTAGAGCGGTTCAGATATCTACGCAAAGCAAGAAAATCCCTTGCCGGAGAATTAATAAACACAAAGATCGCGGGTAGAGATTACCAGATAGCCTCTATACGAGCTGTTATGGAATCAATTGAAAAACGCAAGCGTAAGTTCTTGTTAGTAATGGCAACGGGAACAGGAAAAACAAGAACCTGTATTGCGTTAGTTGATGCTTTGATGCGAGCGGGTTGGGCAGAGCGGGTACTCTTCTTAGTCGATAGAATCGCTCTTAGAGATCAGGCCTTAGAAGCCTTCAAGGAGCATCTGCCGAACGAACCTCGTTGGCCGAATTCTTATGAAAAGGACTTTAGCTTGGATAGAAGAATCTATGTTGCAACCTATCCAACTATGCTGAATATTATTCAGAACGAGGATAAAGGCATATCCCCCCACTTTTTTGATTTAATCGTAGTAGATGAAAGCCACAGAAGTATTTATAACACCTACAAGGAAATTTTAGATTATTTCAATACTATTACTTTAGGATTGACCGCAACACCTACTGATGTAATTGACCACAACACTTTTAAGCTATTTGAGGTGGAAGATGGCTTGCCAACTTTTGCTTACACTTATGATGAAGCAGTGAACCATATTCCTCCTTACTTGTGCAATTTTCAGGTAATGAAAATTAAAACAAAGTTTCAGGAAGAGGGAATTAGTAAACGAACAATATCCCTTGAAGACCAGAAAAACTTGATACTAGAGGGCAAGGAAGTTGCTGAAATTAACTACGAAGGAACAGACCTTGAAAAATCTGTTGTTAATAGGGGAACTAACTCTTTGATTGTCCGAGAGTTTATGGAAGAATCAATCAAAGATGCTAACGGTGTATTACCTGGCAAAACTATATTTTTTTGCATGACTAAGGCTCATGCGCGAAGAATGGAGGAAATATTCGATTCCTTATACCCTGAGTATAAGGGAGAGTTGGCAAAGGTTGTAGTAAGTGATGATCCCCGTGTTTATGGAAAAGGTGGATTGCTCGACCAGTTCGCAAATAGGGATATGCCACGAATTGCGCTAAGTGTGGACATGCTTGATACGGGTATTGACATTAGAGAGTTGGTGAATCTTGTCTTTGCAAAACCCGTGTATTCTTATACCAAGTTTTGGCAAATGATAGGCCGAGGCACCCGCTTACTAGAAAAGGAAAAAATGAAACCCTGGTGTGCTGAAAAGAATACCTTCTTGATTCTTGATTGTTGGGACAACTTTGAATATTTCAAATTGAGCCCCAAAGGGAAGGAGTTAAAAGCTCAAATACCATTGCCGGTACGCTTGTTTGGGGTTCGTTTAGATAAGATTGAAAAAGCCATTGACCTGAATGAGCATGAAATTTCGAACAAGGAAATACTTAAACTACAGAAACAAATTTCAGAATTGCCACAAAATTCTGTTGTCATATTAGATGCCCAAAATGAATTGCAGCGATTGAATGATGCGAATTTCTGGACACGCATTTCACCCGATAAAATTGAATTTTTGAGAGGTGTTGTTAAACCTCTTTTCAGAACTGTCGCAGGAGGTGATTTTAAAGCAATGAGGTTCGAAAAAGACATTGTTGAAGTTTCGTTAGCTCATTTGGCTAAGGAAAAAGACAAGTTTGAAGCGCTTAAAGAAAGTATCATTGAGGAAATTGGCGAGTTGCCATTGTCTGTGAATATAGTAGCAAGAGAAGAGCAACTAATTCGCAATAGTCAGACCAATAATTTTTGGGCTAAAATCAACGAGCAAAAATTTGATGAGCTAGTTGATAAACTTTGTCCCCTCATGTATTTTCGTGAGTCTCTGATTGTTCCACTGGGACCAGCAAAATTCAACTTACAAGATGTGCTTCATGCCAAGGAGTATGTCGACTTTGGCCCAAATCATGAGTCGTTAACCGTGACCAAATACCGCGAGTTGGTAGAACAAAAGATAACTGATCTGGTTTCCAATAGTCCGCTTTTGCAAAAGCTGAAAAAAGGCTTTGATATAACTGAAAAAGAAGCTGAAGATTTGGCGATACAGCTATATAACGAGCATCCCCACATTACTGTAGATTTGTTGCGAAAGGTATACAGCCACCGCAAAGCTCAATTGGTGCAATTTATAAAGCACATTTTGGGAATTAAGATTCTGGAGTCATTCCCGGAAACTGTTTCTAAATCATTCGATAACTTTTTTGCTGCACATAGTTATCTAAACAGTCAGCAATTAGACTTTTTGAACCTTTTAAGAATGTTCTTGATTGAAAAAGGTGGTATCGAAAAGAAAGATTTAATCACTGCTCCATTTACAAGGGTTCACCCTGATGGAATCAGAGGCTTATTTACAAATAAAGAAATTGAAAAAATAATATCATTCACTCAACAATTGGCTGCATAGTTATGCTAACACAATCGATAAAAAATAAGGTTAACGAACTTTGGGACAAGTTTTGGAGTGGCGGAATTTCTAACCCGCTGAATGCAATTGAACAAATTACCTATTTGCTTTTCATCAAGCAGCTAGATGACAATGACCAAAGAAACATCAGCAATGCTGATTTTCTAAGCAACAAATATGAATCCCTTTTTGCCGGTGAATTTACAGTGCCGGGAAGTAAAGAAACTGTTCAGAAAGAAACTTTGCGCTGGAGCTACTTTAAGAATATGCCAAGTGATGAGATGTTCAACCTGGTTCAAACGAAAGTATTTCCATTTATCAAGCAGTTGGGGGAAGAGAACTCCTATTTTACTAAGCATATGCAGAATGCAAATTTGCTTATTCCCAGTGCAAGGATGCTGACAGAAGCGGTAAAAAAAATTGATGAGATATTTACTGAGCTTCAAAAAGAAAACAGGTTTATTGATGCCCAGGGCGATTTTTATGAACACCTTTTAAGTGAGCTAAACCAGGCAGGTAAAAACGGACAATTCCGAACCCCGACGCATATTATTGAGCTAATAGTTGAATTGCTTGAACCAAAATTAGGCAACAAAATAGCAGACCCTGCATCTGGTACAGCAGGCTTTTTGTTGGCTTCATATAAATACATGATAACCCAATTTACCAGCAAAGAATATTGCCAGTCAGATGAAAATGGTTTTATCAGAGGAACATTGGCTGATAAACTGGTTGACCAGAAAATGAAAGACCTGTTGGAAACGGAAACCTTCTTCGGCTTTGATATAGACCCCACAATGATTCGTATCGGTTTAATGAACCTTATGATGCACGGGATTACTCAGCCACAAATTGATTATAAGGATACACTTAGCAAGAACTATAACCAAGACAATTACTATGACGTTGTTTTGGCGAACCCACCATTTACTGGCAATATCGACAAAGGCGATTTAAACGAAACGTTTAGTATCAACACAACTAAAAGCGAATTATTATTTGTAGAGCGTATTTATAAAATGCTCAGAATGGGTGGAACCGCAGGGGTCATTGTTCCACAAGGGGTATTATTTGCAGGTGGTTCCGCATTCGTGGAAACCCGCAAAATACTAGTTGATAAATGTGAGTTAAAGGCCGTGATCGCTATGCCTAGTGGTGTATTTAGGCCATATGCTGGCGTAGCAACTGCTATATTGATTTTTACAAAAGGTGGTGAGACTGAGAACGTGTGGTTTTATGAAATGAAAAGTGATGGCAGAAGTCTTGATGATAAGCGTCACGAATTACGCAATTCAAATGGAGAAAGAGACTTTGGCGACATCCATGAGATAATCACAGAATTTAAAAAGAAGAAAAAGAATAAGGAGCGCACACTAAGGCATTTCCAAGTTTCCAAAAAGGAAATAATTAATAACAAGTATGACCTGAGTGTAGGCAAGTACAAAGAAGAAGTTTATTTAGAAGTTAATTATGATGATCCTAATGACATTATTGAGAAAATTCAAAAAATAGAATCTAGCATCTCCATTGGGCTTAATGAATTAAAAGAGATTATTAAATGAATTGGAAAAAAGAAAAGGTAAGCTCTTTTGCTAAGGTAGTAACTGGCGGAACTCCTTCTACCGCAAAAAAAGATTTTTGGGATGGTGGGACTATCCCTTGGATAAACTCTGGTGATTTAAACCAAAGGTACGTTACTAAAGTTTCGAATTTTATCACAGAAGCTGGATATAAAAGTAGTTCGACTAAGTTAATGCCTCCAAATTCTGTCCTAATAGCCCTGACTGGTGCAACAACAGGACTAACTGCTTTATTAAAGGTTGAAGCCTGTGCCAATCAGTCTGTAACTGGTATTTTACCATCATTGAAGCACCATCCAGAATTCTTGTATTATTATTTTCGGACCCAAAGACAAAAAATATTGAATGCAACTTGGGGCGGAGCACAGCCACATATAAATCAAAAATATTTAAAAGATTATCTAGTGCCGTTGCCGGCAATACATGAACAACAAAATATAGCAACTATTCTTGAGAGTGCTGATAAACTAATAGAGCAGCGTAAAGAAACTATTAAGTTACTAGAGCATTTTGTAAAAAGCACATTTTTGAAAATGTTTGGTGATCCTTCTCATAATGTTCACAAATTTCGCATTAGCAAGATTCGCAATTTAGTTGATGAAGTAAAATACGGAACAAGTAAACCATCTGAAGAAACTGGTGAGCTTCCATATCTAAGAATGAACAATATCACAACAACTGGTTATTGGGATTTTACATCTTTAAAGTATATAAACATTAATGAATCAGAAGAAGAAAAGTATGTCGTTAGAAAAGGAGACGTAATTTTTAATAGGACTAACTCAAAAGAACTTGTTGGAAAAACGGCGGTATATGATGACGATAGGAAAATGGTGATTGCAGGCTATTTAATAAGAATCAGGACAAATAAAACGGCCAATCCTTGGTACATATGGGGTTACTTGAATTCAAATCACGGTAAACAAACTTTATTTGGGATGTGTAAAAGTATTGTTGGAATGGCAAATATTAATGCACAAGAATTGCAAGAAATTCAAATACTTGTTCCTCCAATCGAACTGCAAAATTCCTTCGCTGAAATTGTTTATAAAACTGAGGCCATAAAAAAACATTACATAGAGAGCTTGGCGGAATTAGAAAAATTGTTTGCTGCACTAAGTCAGAAAGCATTTAATGAAAAACTTAATTTAGGTTCGAAGAAGGTTTTAGAAGAATATTCCAGTGCTGACAATGATAGAACTAAGCCAAGATCAGTTGAGTTCAAAAGAGCAGGTGTCGGGACTAAAGTCGAGAATAAGAAAAAAACAGAAACCGTTACAAAAGTAGCAAATCAACCCAAAAGTAAAATTTTGTGGGAGCAAGTTAGTAGTCAGCAAATTGCAGAATGGATAAAGGAAAAATACTCGGACAATCATTTTTCATCAGAAATGCTAACCAACTTTCTAATGAACGATCATGTTACATTCCCTGACTACTATTCTTCGGAAGATTTAAAAAAGAAACCCTACCTAAACGGAGCCGAAGATTTGAAGTCTTTTGTTTTTTCAGCAATCAGCAAACAAAACCCGTTCATAAAATTTGAACAGTTTTTTTACGACGCTGAGAAGGAGAATTTTGTACTTGAATTAACTGGCGAAGACTATGAATTAATCAAATCAAGAGAACCAAAGGAACGCTCTGGGATATATTTTAGAATTTCTACATCATGAAATTAAAAAGTGTAAAAATATTAGGTGGAGATTTTAGAAGCTTGGCAGCCAATAAGTTGTACGAGTTTAATCATTCATTTCGAAATGACAGGCTTTCTACAAAAGTGTTTGCTGGATTAAATGGGAGTGGGAAGTCGAATTTTTTAGAGCTTTTTTCGGAAATATTTTACTATCTCGAAACTTATCACCTTTCTACAGTTAGCAAAACAGAGAAACGCAATAAAAACTTCGGGTTTGAAATAGAATATTTTTTGCCTTTTTCGGAAGAGAACAGGCTTAAAATATACGGGAGTCCTGTTGAGGAAAAATTTCTACAGGTCAGGATTATCAAGAACTTAGAAGAAGAGCCCCAATTCAGTGTAAAGAGAGAATCTGAGCCAACTTATTCAAGAAGGGTTGAAGAAGACACACAGTTGCTTTTACCCTCTAAGGTAGTTGCTTATACCTCGGGGCAAAATGAATTGTTGAGCAACCCATATTATAAATTGAAGTACCATTACTTCAAAGAATTTTCAAAAAACGTCCAAGGGAATGACAAAGATTTAGCTGATAATCATAGATTGTTTTTTCTTGATTACAACGCCAACTTCTCCATTTTTATAGCTAATATGCTATTAGGTAATAGTTCGAAACTAAACTACCTCAATAAAATTCTTAGAATAAATAACCTTAATTCCTTCCGAATTACGGTAAACATGGTTGATCTCTATAAAAAGGTAATTCCCTTAAGTGACACGCTATTACTCAATCTCAATAAATTGAAGTTATGCGCGACAACCTGGGTGGAGAAAAAAAGAGGTAGAGAGCACTTACTAATTTTGGACTACTATGTAGATAGTGCAAGCAGGAAGGCGTTCGAATTTCATTTCACCAGCGCTTTTAACCTCTTCAAAGTATTCTACGAATTGGAAATCATGAACCTTTTTTTGGTCGGCAAGGATACTTCTGGCCTAATGCTCAAAGTTCATAAGTCCTTCAATTTTAGCGATGAGTTGCCAAAGCCAGACCCATCAAGATTGGTTTTCAGAATAGAAAAAATAAGGATTAATAAAACAGTAAACGAGTCGGAAAATAAGACCAAAGATATTTACTACAAAGCCCTATCTGACGGTGAACACCAATTCAACGAAATTATTGGAACTGTATTAATGATGGAGGATGAAGGTTGTCTGTTCTTGTTTGACGAGCCTGATACCCATTTCAATCCAATGTGGAGGGCGAAATTAATCAAGTTATTAAACTTTGTTACTGCTACAAATTTAGAGGAGCGACAGCGGTTTGCGTTTGATTCGAAAGGGCAAATTAAAATTGGTGAAAATAATCAGCCAATGAAAGAGACCTATTTATTTCCAACTAAAGTTAGAAATCAAGAGATAATCATTACTACGCATTCTCCCTTCGTTATATCGGATAGTGAGTCGCAAGATGTCTATAAGTTTGAGAAAATCGACAATTCAGTACATTATGAAAGCCCGGATATCAAAACCTATGGAGCTTCCGTGGGGTTGATATTGGAAACAATTTTTGACCGGGATATTTCTATTTCTGATTTTTCAAACGATGACCTAAAGGCAATTAAGGAAAGTATTAAGACAGCAGAGGATTTGCAAATTGCCAAGAAGTTGCTTTCTAAATTTGGGGAATCAATAGAAAAGTTTGATGCTTTTTCATTTTTAATGGCAAAAGAAGAAGAGTTTAAAAAAGATAAAAAAGATGCTTTATAGTTTTAAACCCGTAAACCATACTATCTATCTCTTTCACGAGCATATTGCCCACATATTTAGGCAAGTGTTTTTGCATGACCCTGCAAAATTTGATGATAATCTTCTAGTAAGACCTGAATTTCTCCCAATTTTAAATAGTGCAAAAGTTTCGATTAAGCAGCCTCTTGAGGAAATTGTTCAACTTTTTCATACCCTTCCAGATAAAGGTAAAAACCAGCTTCGGCAAGCGTTTATAACAAATAATAATATTGCCTCGTTCGAGAATAAAAATATTAAACCTATTAAATTTACTGATTTAAATAATACAGTTATAGCAGCCAAACTAAAGAGTTTTTTCGAAGATCTTTGGAATGACTATCATCAGGTTAATCAGATGCTTACAGACTTTGGTACTGTAAAAAGCCATTATGATGATTTGACACACGAAGACAACTGTATTGGTATTGTCTGCCCATTTTGCGGGATTGATACGTTTGAGCCCTCGGGAGGAAAGTATCGTGAGGCCTACGACCATTTGCTTGCAAAGGCAGATTATCCATTTGTTTCGATTAACTTCAATTTGATGGTGCCTACGTGCCATAAATGTAATTCTAATGAAAAGCGCAAAACTGATACCTTGTTTAATGATGATGGTAGCCGGAGAGTAGTATATTATCCATATGACACGTCTATTTTCTTAGATGATTTAGAAATTAGTGTTATACCTGACATTCCTTATGATGCCTATAAATTAGAATCCTTATTAAAGTCGGTTAGCTGGCATTTCGAATTTAGAAGGGCTGGTATTTCGGACGAACGATTAACTTCATGGGACGACATCTATCAGGTAAAGAGGAGGTATTTTGAGTGGTTGCGCAGGCTTGAAAAAGTTTGGTTTGGAGAACTTCAACAATCATATAAAAGAGACTATGAGTTATATGTTCCATTTAACACTTTTAGAGATGACTTCATGAAAAAGGCAAAATACCAGATTGCAAATGATAGCATGGGAATTATTAGGCACACATACTATAGTTTTTTATTTTCAACAAAGGATTTTGAAAACCGCTTATTTGAGACAATAGCTTAACAAAAATACTATGAGCGACAAATGGAAAAATAGGGAGAAGCCTAATGCAAACCACTTATTTAATTTACCTTCTGAAGACCACTCTGCAACCATTCTAAGAGGGCACTTGATAGTTGAAGCGATCCTTGTGCAGCTAATCGATATCAAAATGGCTCATCCCGAAGCATTTGATTCTTTTAAACTTTCATTTCCTCAGAAAGTGAGTCTAGCAATCGCTCTTGGATTAATTGACAATCAAATTGGTGATTACTTAAACGAAATTAATAGCTTGAGGAATAAGTTCGCTCATAGATTGGGGTTCACTTTGTCGTTTGATGATTCTTTTGATTTAGCTAAAAGAGCTGGGCAAGCTGGAATTGATTTTTCTGACGAAGGCATATACTCTGATAAAAAATGGTCAGCGGAATATTATGGAATAGATGGAATATTGGAAGAGGTATTTAGAAACACAGCAGTCGATTTGGATGGTGTATTAGAGTCCTTTGGTGGTACACTGCAATTGGTTTAATATAAAGAATTAAGCCATCCCCTTCAGGTCGGGCTATTCACTTCTACTCCGCACTATCGATTGCGGGGTATCCGTTACTATCCCTTACGGTATCGCAAAAGCCGCTGTGAAAAACAGCAGCTTTTGCTCTAAAGCGGGAAGAGGAGGGCGGCTGAAAAAGCCGCACACCTCTTTAGTTTTATGACGAGCCAACGCTGCACCGCCCCGCGCAGCGGAGTCTTCATTCGTTTCACCTCCATTCCGCTGCGTTGCCCGGCTATCGCCTGGGAAACTCCACTTCATTCCAGCTTCACTCATTTCAAACACCGCCCGCGCTCCGCACTGCAAGAGCGGCTGCCTTGCTTCTAGCCAACCCTTCGCCGCACTTGCATTCAATCAACCGCACCGGCCACGCTGCTCCCAGCGGAACATCTCTATTGATTTCATTGGCCTTTGCCACAGCAAAGATATGCTCGTCCAGACTTTGCCTGCAAGGTCGGCACTTCATTTCGTTATCACTTCATTTCGCTTGTGAATTTCGGCGAAAAAATCTCCACACTCTTTTTGGCACCGCTGCGCGGCAGGTCTGTTGAGGTAGTATTTTTTCTTGAAAACCTTGCCAGTCTTCGTCCGTCCGCTCTTTCTGTGGCTTATCAAAGGCAAATGAATTTTTACGCCGAATCAGGCTTTTTACATAACGAATTATAAGAATTTTTAAACAATAGCGCAGTAACCCGACTGCAAACAAAAACAGGGTTTTTATCAGTTATGGCACATAACATCAATTTCAACGAGCAGACAGGGAAACACAGTTTCTTTTCCGTACAGGAAAAAGCATGGCACGGGCTGGGGCAAATCGTGCAAGACTACCCAACAAGCACAGAAGCGTTACGGTTTGCCGGGCTTGATTTTATAGTAAACAAAGCCCCTAACATACACCGCTTGCCGGATGGCAAAGAGGTAATTTCTGAAAAATCATTTTTTACTTACCGGGGCGATAATGGCGCAATTCTGGGCGATAAGCTGGGCGCAGATTACCAGATAATACAAAATACCGATGCCTTTAATTTCTTTGATGAAATTGTAGGGGGTGACGGCATTATGTATGAAACCGCCGGGGCTTTAGGGCAGGGGGAGCGAATTTTTATTACTGCAAAATTGCCGGATTATATTAAAGTCGGCAACGATGATTTAATAGAAAAATACCTATTCCTTACCACTTCCCACGATGGATTTGGCAGCATAACAGCCGCCTTTACACCGATACGCATAGTTTGCAACAATACCCTTAACGCAGCCCTGCAAAACTGTAGTAATTCTATTAAAATCCGCCACACCCAAAACGCACAAGACAGGCTGAAACAGGCGCACAAGGTATTAGGGCTTTCAAACAAGTTGAGTTTAGAGCTGGAGCAGCTTTTTAACCACTGGTCAAAGGTGCGGATTACGGATAATGAAGTTAAAAAACTGGTACAACTTGCAATGGTTCCTAACAAGGAGGTATTAAACAACCTGCAAAAAGGTTTGCAGGACGAGCTTTCCACCTGCTTTGTAAATATGTGCGATGCGGTTATGGAATATAACTTTACAAGCCCCACCCAGCAAGAGCCGACCACCAAAGGCACTCTATTTGGAGCTTACAACGCCATAACCGGATATTTTCAGAACGTTAGGAACTACAAAGACGATGAAGCAAAGTTTAAATCTATCATGGGCGGCACTGCCCAAATAAAAGCGCAAAAAGCTTTTGACCTTTGCACCAGCTTTTCAAAGGATGGCCTAACCGTTTTAAATCTTAACTAATCTCTATAAGGTATACCTTAAACGTAAGCAGCGGAACATATTAGTTCGGCTGCTATGCGTTTGCCAAAACTTCTTTCTTTGCTCCGGCAGCAAAGAAAGAAGCAAAGAAAATGCCGCCGCCGCACGGAAAAACCAGTCCTCTCAGACAGGTTTTTCTATGTCTCTTGGGGTAAGAGAAGTAAGGCGAAAAGCCTTACCTCTTGGAATATTTGGAATCCCGGCATTTATTATGCAGTTAGCTTTTCTACTATTTCATCAATCTCCGTTTGAATAAGCTTGTCTTGCCCGGGGCTACCTAACTTGGTGATTGTATTTGCGATGATAGTTGCCTGCTTTCGGTTGTATCCTTGCTGATCTTTAAATAGTTTGTAGGAAATAGAGCCTGAAATTGCTACTCTATCGCCTTTTTTTAGATCATTGGCAAATTTCACAACAGAGGGACGAAACACCAGCACATCATGCCATACAGTTTTTTCTTCCCATTTTGTCTCTCCGGCAGTCTTTACAGGGTAATTGTCATTTGTAGCCACCTGCAGAACGGAAAACTTCTTTGTTTCCTTGTTTATAGCCCTTGGTTCTTGCCCTAAAAAGCCTGAAAGTTGCACCGTATTATTGAACGTCATAGTTACTCCTTATTTTGGTTAGTAAGGGCTGTATATCTTCTTGCCCGTCCCAAGTGGAAGCCCCTATGTATAAATAATCATTCCTGCATTATCTTTTTTTACTCCCCATCCTCACTTCAGGTGTTTTATTTCAATGGGATAGTGAAGTTCCTGATTACCATCCTTTGATATTTCTTAATGGTTTTGATGCATCAATAACACGGTCACTCCGTCACCAACAAAAATTTTCTTCTTTCCCTACGTGAAATTCATTCGCCAAACCAAAATTGTTTGCTGGCTTGTCGCCTTACCCGTGTTCACCTTTCTGCATAACCAATAATCCATAGGAGGATAACATGAAGCTAATCACTAAAACCCAAATGAAGCAATTACTTAAAAATGGTTCGATTGAGAACTCAGGAAAGGATCACTGCCCGGTAATAAAGTTATTTACACCCTGGACTTCCTGCACATGGCTAATAACAGAAATACTACCCGACAATCCCGATATTGCCTTTGGTCTATGTGACTTAGGCATGGGGAGCCCAGAATTAGGCTATATAAGCCTATCGGAATTACAATCCATAAATGGCCCATTTGGGTTGAAGGTAGAAAGAGACATTCATTTTGAAACCAAGTTTCCACTTAGGGCATACGCGAAGGCCGCAAACATTGCCGGACACATAACGGAAGCTACTACAGCATTACAACAAGCTATGCTTTGTTGAATTACAAAGCTATACCCAATTAATGCTTTTGTTCTACCTGTTTTCTAAGTCTAAAAACACAAGCTGGATAAAATAGTCTTCAATGTTGAAAATCTTCCTCTTTGCTAAACGTTTATTGATACGACTCAGTAGCATATTGGGAATTGTTAAAGTGATCTCAGACGTTCCATTTTCGTCTGTAGCCTTCTGCTTTTTGATTTTAAGATAATCAATAACCTCATCTAAAGATAAATCGTTATCTTTTTGCGGAGCAACATTCCCTTTGATTCCAATTCCCATTTTTCACCTCAGCAATCTATTGAACTATTATTAAAATAGAACGGCTATATCAGGTTACAAGCTTTTTATATTGTCGTTTCATTGATCCTCAATTGAAATTGTCCCAACAAACAGCCCTGTTTCATTGCCATCAAATCCAGCATTAGCCCTGATATACCGCACCCGGAAGGCTGTAAGATAATCGAACAGTTTTTCTAGGTCACGGCCTAGAACCTTGATTGTTTTTTTATCAGTAGTAATCTCTATCCCTTCGGCTGGGTTGAATCTTATTTCCTGAATAAAGCCATAAGGAATGGCTATTCGGCTACCATTAGGCAGCCGCAGGTCAAGGCTTGCCGGAAAGCTCTTAATGTTATCTATACCGAAAAACTCGGCATCATACCCGTCTTGCTCTGGGTCATTATTGTTTGCGGCAAGCTCATTTTGTCTTGCGTAGTCCCGCTCCACTCGTTCTTTGAATGTCATTGGTCTTGTTTGTATTAAGTTTATCAATTGCTTCCCTCGCTGTTTGTTTCATTTTATTTAAAACCGAAAACCGGCTGTTATCTGAAGCAGCCTGCTGTTGCATACTCTTAGCCAACAGTTCAGTTGCAGAAATCCTTTGTGATGATTGGTTAACCGCCTGCAGCAGCGTTGCTTTGTCATCAGTATATATTGAAACCGCTTGTTTTCCTCGCGATACTGAAACATAGAACTGCTCTGCAGAAGCCGCCCTGAACGTTGCAGAACTTTGAGAAATAATAACCTTGTCGGCTGTTTTACCCTGTGATGAATGGCTGGTCATAACATAACCCAGGGCAAAATGCCCATAATCCTTTGATATGGTTGAGCCATTTGATAGCCTGATATTGCCCTGTTTATCGAACCCGTGAATGTGATAGCATGTTCCATTGAACAAGTGCTTGCCATCTTCTGTTTTGCCATTGCTGGTAATTCTTATCAAATCACCCTTTGTTGCCTGTAGCTTCCTTGCTTCAAACACACTGAATTTTTGATGTGCAGAAACGGGAATATTGAAAGGTATTCCGTTCTTGTCCCTTGCAAGAAGGGTATTTCCTTCATGCCCCATCACTTCCAGCCGGGTTCCGGCCTTTACACCTTTCATGTTTTGATGGAACACTATTACACTGCCCTTGCTATAATTTTCCGGCTTTTGCTTTTCAGCTTCCGTGAATTGCAGGTTTTTCAAGGTTGCAAATTCCCGGTCGGTCTGCCCGATAACATCCTTTTCTTTTAGCTTTTGCCTTATATGCATTGTCACTATTTCACCTTCCGCATGTGTCGGCGCTATCACCAGAACGTTCTTTGCCTTTTCCTTATCCTTGTAAGCAGATGTATAGTAGTCCATAGCAATCTCTTTGATTCTCTCTGAACTCTCAGGCACTTCGTGGATCGCCTTGATACCATCCAGCTTTTTAAATCCTTTCTCAATATCTCCACCTGAAAGCAGCTTTACCGCCTCTCGGTATTCAGCGTTTTTTTGTCGCTGTATTTTATTGACCGTTGCCGACTTTATCCCGGCATATTGCTGAATGATGCGTAACGCATCGCCACGCTCAACGCTGTTATGCTGTTTTGTGTCGCCTGATAGCACTATTCTTGCATTCTGCGCCTTGGCAATTTCAACAACTTGGCTCATGTCCTTGTTGGAAAGCATCCCTGCCTCATCAACCCATATTACCTGGTTTTTGAGTTCATTATGTTTCGCCTTGTTCTGAATAAGGCTCGCCACTGTATCAGCATTTCTAAAGCCTTCACTTTGCAGTACACAACGGCTCGCCTCAGATGATGGGGCAAATGAAAATATCTTCTTGCCGCTTTCTTCAATTCCTTTTTTAATTTCCTTCATCAGGGTAGTTTTCCCGGTTCCTGCCTTTCCGGTAATTATGACTATCCCATCGGTACTAGAAAGCGCATGATGAACTGTAGCTTTCTGTTGGTCATTTAAAATCGTATCCTTTATTTCATACCGTTCGTTGATAGGCCGGAACTTGTTTTTCATGGCATTGGCATTCCCAATTAGTTCCTTTTCTTCCCTTATAGCTTCCTTGGTTGTAATGAAGGTGCGTAAGGCTTCTTTAACCTTTATGATACCGCTATGGCCTTCAAATTCTTTTTTTACTTGAGAAGGCGCAACCGCCCCGATACATGACTTTATTGCCGTTGCCAGTATCTCCTTGTCGCTCGAAACCGACTTCCGTTCAAGGTGATGGTCAAGCGAAAATTGCACTGCTTGTGCAGCTTCATTACTTCTGCTTTCAGGTTTCCGAAAGTCTTTTGAATTATCCCGCAGACTGTTAATCTGTATGAATTCCTCCCGATCAAGGCGGTTATACCATTCGCCTTCTACTTGCTTATGGTCAATCTCAACCCGTTTACTTTCTCTTGTCTTTGCCCCTATTTGTGATTTTTCCTTTTCATCAGTTATGCCATGCTCGTTGGCATGTTCTTCTATCTCTTTCGTCCGGCGCGAGAATTTGTCAATTGTCGTTTTATCAACCCCCACAAGTTCAAAACCATTCTCTTTGCGTTCAACAACATAGCCGAGTTCCTGCAACCGGTTAGCTAGACTTGCATGAAAAACCGCTTCATAATAAGGCGCATCTTGCTTTACCTGCTTGAACTGCCCAGCTTTCCATTTTTTCTCCTGCCCGTCATAGGTTGCGTTAAATACAAAACAATGGCTGTGCAGATGTGGGTCAGGTACCCCGTCTATCGGCCTGGTCGTGAAATGTATAAACTCACCATAAGCGATGTTCCCGGTTTCCCTATTTTCATTTCTTCCCTTATCTCGCACCCGCGCCTGCATTCCAGTTTCCACTTCCGTCATCGCTTCTTTTACAGAATCACGAAACGCTTGTAGTATCGCCTTCTTGTCTTCTTCGTTGGCAAATGCATATGCCAGGCTAACCGATTTGCTTGCGTTGAAGGTGAAATCATAACCAACCGTTCTGTCTGCGTCATTCCGGCCTGTTAACTTTTTGCCGGTCACAGGGTTTATATTGTCACATAACGCCCCAAAATCTTTCTTGGTAATATTGGCTTGCAATCCCAACTGCTCCGCAGCTTTCCCGCCCCATTTACCTATGATCTGCTCTTTCTCTGAATAATAATCCAGCTCACGCGTTTGCCCTTCCGAGTAATACTCTTCCGAGTAATATTTCTTTGCCCCACCGGCAGATTTGCTCATTGTAATACGTAACATACCAATCCGTTTTTGAGTGTTGGGCTACATTTATAACAGCTCTGAACACCGCTTCGGAAGGCAGTTTAGACAACATTTCTTACATTAAAAAATTTTGAACTAATATGGTTCTACGTGGTCTGATATGGACTTTCCTCCAAGACAAAAAATCCCGCTGAATTGCATTTACCGTTGTCGGCTTCACTACGTCAAAGTCCAATCTTCTATTCCAAAACTGCATTGCAACCTTTTCATGAGAAGCTAAAACCGCAGTCATGCCGGTAAACCTGCCAACACGGTTTCCACTATTGTGGAGCCTCCGTGTTTCGGTTGACCGGTGCACTGCGTCATCCCTCTAGCGGCTTTCCTCGCATCTCATAAGGCAGCAATTAAGCAGCCTTAAATAAAAGGAAAAGTAACATGACTAACAGCCCAAAACAAACCACAGGTAATGCACCTGCATACATAGCTTATCAGGTGAGCAAAGGTGGCCAAAAATCATACTGGACACGCATAGGTGCTGCCTTCTCTCATATTGATGGCAATGGCTTCAACATAATTCTCGAAAGCCTTCCAATTGACGGGAAAATTACACTTAGAACCCACTCGGAAAGCAAGCCAGATAACGAGTAATCCCACAACCGGGCGGTTTTTTTCCGCCCATATCCATACATCGGAGTTTATTATGAAAAGCAATGCTGCAATAAAAAAGTATCTAAAGAACATTATTCGTCAACAGCCTGTATCACTTGAGGCAGAAGTCGCCAAAGAAGCACTTGAAAACCACGATGACGACATCATTTCATTTTTCAAAGACTTACTTCAATATGGCTGCCAAAGCGGCATGATTTGCAGTCTCATTTATTACTGTGATACCCACAGCTTCTACGACAAATACTATAACGAAATTGAAAATCTGCGTTACGACATTGAAGAATCGTTTGGCGAACCACTGCACCCGAAAGGAGATTTAAAGAACTGGTACGCATGGCTTGCATTTGAAGAAACTGCACGAAAAATTGCCGAAGAGCTAGAATTTGCTTTCTAGCATCAGCCTTTCGCGCCTTTGATGTTGTTTTCAACCTACGAAGGCGCAAATGCCAATTTGAGGTATCATAGACTAATAAGAAAACTCGTAGTTTACTCGTGAAACCGAAAGTGAAAAATTAGAACAGACATCTTCCCTTATATGGCTATAAGGACTTCTTCAATTGCAGCTTTCTCCTTTTTTCACCGAAATATTTCGTTCTCAGACCTTATAAGGTTACATCGAAGAACAATAGCTTTTCAGAAGCTACTCCTAAAAAATAATATCCTCCTAAAACCCTTGTTATCAAGGTACCTGGTGTCATATGGGCTTATACAACCCCATATGACATTAAAAAAATAATTTTTACGTTTTTGTCATTTTTTCCGACAAATCTCCATAATTTTCAACCATCAAAACCACTTTTTTACGTTTAAAACATCACCAAAATGGCAGGTAGAAATCGTTTTATGAATCCATACGCCAACATGCAAAATGCGGGCGGTAATCATCAGGCTCAAACAGCACAAGGCATAATACAGGAAGGCCGGAAATCTTACCAGCAGGTAATAGATAGCAAAATAAATACTAACAAGGCTCCTGATGCTTTCGCAAAAACGGTAAGGCCAATTACGCCGCCAGTGCAGACAGTTCAGCAGCCAAAGCCTATTACTCCAAAACGATAAATAACATTCTATGGAAGGTTGGGAACAGAAGGTTTTGCTTAAATTCTCGCAAGACCCGCGCGACTTTTGGACGGTGGATGATGCAATGAAGGGCTGTTCCGTCACTGGCGGCACAGGCTCCGGAAAAACATCGGGCTCGGGAAAAAAAATTGCGCTAAAGTTTTTGCAACAGGGTTGGGGAGGCTTGGTTCTTTGTGCCAAATCTGATGAAGCAAAACAGTGGAAGGAATATGCAGAGGCAACTGGGCGCAAAAATGATCTTGTCGTTTTTGGAAACAATAGCAGACACCCCGAAAATGACGAGATAGAAACACGTAGGGGAAAAACAATAGTTTTTAACCCGTTGCAGTATGAACTAACGCGAGCTGGTGAGGGCGCAGGCGATGTATTCAACATCACCAGTCTCTTTATGAATCTTCAGAAGATGGCTAACAGAGCCTCAAATGATGGAGAGGGCAGGAAGGATGATAGATTTTGGGACAATGCACTGAAGCGCATCATAAGCCGAACAATAGAGCTTATCAAATTTGCGGGCGAAGAACTAACCTTCAAAAACATTGTTGACCTTTTACATTCCGCGCCAACCGAGAAAGCTCCATTTGATGAAAAGCTACTAAACGTGTTTGTTCAAAAGGTGCCTTATGATGAAGGCACAGATCAGCAGCTTAAAGAAAACACGTTTTTAAGATGCCTAGCAAAGTCTGCACGGAAAATAGTTAACAAAGATGCAGATTCGCCAGAGGTCTATATGCACGATACGTTACGTAAGTATTTCACATCATCATTGCCAAACATGAGCGAACATACTCACAGCGCAATTATTGAGAGCTTCATGGGTGTTGCCGAACCATTTCTCTCAGGCATCCTATGCAAGCATTTCGCTGGCGAAACAACCCTCAAGCCAGAAGAGATATTTACCAAGAACAAGATAATAGTGTTGGATTTCCCGGTCAAAGAATACCTGGATGCAGGCATTATGGCGCAATGCGTGTTCAAGATGTTGTTTCAACAGGCAGTTGAACGAAGGAAAACTGATGACTATCCAACGCCCGTCTTTCTTTGGGCAGATGAAGCTCAATATTTTATTAGCCCCTACGATCAAATTTTTCTCACCACCGCACGTAGCTCCCGCACTGCAACAGTTTTTTTATCCCAGAATATCTCAAACTATTACGCGGTAATGGGTGGCAGCTATGAGGGCAAGCCAAAGGTAGATAGTCTAATGGGTAACCTGTCAACCAAGATTTTTCATGCAAATTCCGATGCCGAAACCAATAAATACGCAAGTACTTTGATTGGAGACGCAATAGCTTATTTGGCTGGCAAGAGTTCCTCGAAGTCGTTCTTTAAACTAGACTTTTCAAGCTCCGAAAATATTTCTGAACGATACCAACCACAGATACAGCCACGCGAATTTACTATGCTAAAGAGCGGCGGTGCCAACAATGATTTTCAGGTTGAAGCTGTCATTTTTGTCACTGGAAAAACATGGTCAACAAAAACTAATTTTTTGAAAACTGCATTTAAACAGTCATTTTCAAACTGAACCCATGAGTAATATCGATGGTTTATTTAATCGCAGCGTTGTCAATGTGGGGAAAGGCGCTATAGAGTCTGCAAAAAACAGTGGTAGCAACCGCAGTGATCTTGCTAATGCAAAACTATTCATAAACGCACTATTGATTTTATTAATCATCGGAGCAGATGGCGCAATTATTGTTTTCAGGAGTAATTTCGGCGGGAAAGGGATCAATCTGACAAGAACAATGCTATGTGCTATATGTTTCGCCTATATCTCATATCTGTTATTCACACAAAATCATTTGAATTTTGACATTGACGATTCCCCAAGCACGACACTGTCCTTTTATATTAGCAGCGCCATATATGCTGCCCTATCCGCGCATGTACTAATAAAAGTCATTTTCTCTTTTGTGAAAGCTCGGAAAGAGAATCCAAAATCAGACTATAAGGGAGACAGCAGCCTATTTGGATTCCTTGAAGATTATGGATATAGCCGGAGACTTATTCAGAACTTAATGGAACCGTTCTACACCATAATTTTTGGAA
Source organism: uncultured Flavipsychrobacter sp. (assembly GCA_964561325.1). Lineage (GTDB taxonomy): Bacteria > Bacteroidota > Bacteroidia > Chitinophagales > Chitinophagaceae > Nemorincola. Next base: position 35,246 of record CAZLPE010000009.1, on the reverse strand, counting down.
TACTCCTTTATTTCTATAATCCAATCGCGGGTGTGCCGATTGTTTTTTGCGGTATTTCATTGTTGCTTGTTGTTTTGTTTGATTTAATATTCGGCGGTTCGGCAATTAATTCCATGAAAAGGCAGTTACAGACTACAAACAACAAAAACACTATAATCAACCAGGTATCTGACTAAATATATATATTAAAATGACACAGCATACTTCACGTAAAAAAGGTGGCATTTGGTTTTTTGTTTTACCTCTTGTAATTGTCGGAGCTTTAGCAATATCCAGAAATGCAGCATTTACAAATAAAAAATTCATTTCTAATCTCTCAACAAAATTTACACCGGAAGAATTGGCAAGCCTTGTTAATGATTTCGATAGAGAGAAAATTGCAGGAAAATGTTCAGGAAAAGGATTTTTTGAATTTGTTAATGAAACTGAAGATGGATATAAAACATACAATTTTTATTTACCAAGATATAAGAACCACAAGAGTGATGAGTATTATAAAAGTGATCAAGATGAATGTGAAAAAGACTTGGACGAACAGATTAGAATGCATTCAAAATTTGACAATGTAGCGTATCTAATTAAGGACGAAAAAAAATATGATGCCCTTATTGCATACATTGCCGGCAATACAGGCAATAATAGCTACATTTATGAAAGAAACTCATACTATAGAGACAAAAAACATTATATATTCAATGATGCAATTATTATTGACTGCGGATATCGCTTTGATGAAGTTGAGAAAATAGGAAAGTTTTGTGTTAGGTTCTATTCATCTAATAGCTTGAAGCAGACTAATAAAATCGCTTATGAAGACAGTGTCAAAGAATTTAATGATAGCGTTAAGTTAGCAGCTTTCAAACAAAGAACGATCGACTCCGTACAGGCTATTAAAAACCAAGAAAAAAAGGAGTTTGACAATAGCCCCAAAGTTTGTGTGGCATCTACCCATATAGTAAATACCATTAAGGAGGGATGGGATAGAAGTTATTTAATCGAACTTTTTCGAGGAGATCGCGTAAAAATTATTGATTCAGAGGGACTTTGGTATCGTTGCACTTACATCTCACCTGATAAAAAAACCACAAGTGGTTGGATATCCCGAAAAGATGTTACACGATAAATATTTCTACCTTTCTATTTGCGGCTTGTTCGGTCGTAAAAGGTCAATGCCAGTCACCTCTTTATATGCTTTAATTGCAGGAGCATTCTTGCTTATCAACGCCTCAACAGCATTCACTGTGGTTTCATTGACAATGCCATCGACTTTTAAGTTTGCGCCCAATTTTTTAAGATCATCTTCTAGTTGGTAAGCATCCACCTTACCCATATTCTTGAAAGCGTCTGGACTATTGAAAAGGTCGTACTTCTTCACAAGTTTAAACACCTCCATTTCTGTTTGACTAATCTCATTTGGGTCTTGCTGAATTTGTGCAATCTTCACTTTAGCATTAGCTTCCGCCTTTCTAGCCTCAAAGTCTTTTTGGTTGTGATCTAAAGCTGCTTTATACGTTTTTTCGTTTAGGTCATAGGCAACTTCCGTCTGCCTGAGTGATTTTACGTCTTCTACCTTTGCTTTATATACTTCGGTATTGGCCTGATGTATTTCTATGTCTTTACTATTGGCACTGGTGGCTTCCAAGGCATCCGGCGCACGTAAAGAAGGAATCTTATTTTCATCCTTATGAGTACTTTTAGGTTTTCCACGTGCTTCACGAAGATCCCTTGCATCCTGCATTAGTTTATTTCTTCCGCCTAATTCAGCTTCATTGAAATCAATTGATTGAGTGAACTTTATTTTTCTTTTGATCATTTCTTCGTCCCATTCGTTAGTGGTTAAAGCTATTATAACATACAAATGTTAATAAATGATTAATCAGTGGCAAACTATAGGAGCTTTTTTGTTCAAATTTTAATTAAATCCAAGATTCAGGCATCAAATAGCTGAATTTTCAACCTAAAACAGATAGATCGTACAACTGGTTTCAATGTACCTTTTCGAACCAGTTGTAACCTTAATTTGAAATCGCGGCATTTTACTTTATAGATTCTCTAACTCGATGATTTTGTTTTTTGTTTCAAGAATCTTTTTGCTTAGAGTATCTATGGTACTTTGAGCTTCCGACCGCTGCGATGCTCGATTTACCCCCCGCACAATTCCTGCAATAACGATTAATAGCCCTAATAGTACTCCCGGCAAACCACCTGCAGTCATTCCAGCCATCACAATTATTACTCCAAGAAAGAACGAGAAAATTCCCAATCCGGTTTTCGGCTTTGGTTTTTGAGAATTCTGTAGTTGCATTTCCAAAGCGGCTAACTCTTGCTTCTTTTGAATCAGCGTTTCCTTAAGCGTACTTCCCATACAATCAGTTTAGTAAAATTTGCACTTATCGTTTTCGATAACCATAAAGGTATAAATTTTCTGAATCTTGGTTATCTATTTTGATAACTGATGCCAGACGACCTTTTCTTAAAAAAGATTGCCGACCGGATAAAACATATCCGGATAGGAAAGGGTTTGAGTCAACAAGAGTTCGCGGCAAAACTCGACTACGAAAAGTCTAACATGTCACGGCTGGAATCCGGCAAAGTTGACCCACGTATTTCTACATTACAGGCAGTCGCAAAAGTTCTCGAAATTTCATTGCCTGAGCTTGTAGACGTCAACGACACCTTAAAGAAATAGGCAATTACTTCTCAGTTTCATTATCATTGTCCGCTTCAAACTGGAGTAGGTATTGTTCAAAATTGTCATTGGCTGCCTTTCGTCCTTGCCAAAATTCTATATGCTCAATAATTTTGCTGTTCGGCTTGACCCTGGTATTTGGTTTTAGTTTTAAGCTATTCATGGCTACCACTCATGTTCAGTTGTTGTTGCTGGTTTATTATCATTCGCAGACTGCTTAATTTTCATTTCGATCCAATCATCAATATCTCGTTCGATCCAACCAACGGCGTTAGCTGATAACAAAATGGGTTTACAGATGTATTTTTTGCACCTACCTGCGGATTCTCTGCTGCAATCGTCTCATCAGACGTAAATAGATGGATAATATCATTAGTGCCGTAATCTGTTTTGAGAAAGCTAAATCCTTTGCCGCTAATAAAACTTTTGTAACACTCGAAAGTTCGGCATTTCGTTTTCTCAATCATTTCGTCAGCCGTAATGTACTGGGCAAAGCTGGTTGCTGCTGAAAAGAGCGCAACGGGAAGAAAAATCCATTTTTTCATTTTGAAAAGTTTAGTCCACAAAAATAATGCGTCCACATGTGGTAGCAAAATATTTCTTTTATGTTTATACTATGCATGCCTAAAATTCTTGGGCAATGGAAAGCATAAATATTTCACCTTTCGAGCAATACATAATAGATAAAATAAGAGAATTACGGGTAGAAAATGGTTATTCACAAAGAGACTTTGCAGACCTGCTAGATATATCCTACGGCTTTATAGCCAAAGTTGAAAGCACCAGTAAGAGGGCTAAATATAATCTTAACCATATCAACGCCGCTGCGAAACTGTTTAAATGTTCCCCACGAGATTTGCTACCCGAACAACCGATTTAGTTTTCCGGTTCATTATCGTTGTCAGCCTCAAATACAAGCGTGTATTGTTCATAATTATCATTTGCAGCCTTCCGCCCTTGCCAGCTTTCTATATGCTCAATAATTTTGCTGTTTGGTTTAATTTTCGTCTTGGGAGTAAGTTTGATGCTATTCATGCTACCACTCGTGTTCAGTTGTTGATTTTTGTTTGATATTGTCATTAGCCGATTGCAGTATTTTCAACTCAATCCAGTTATCAATGTCACTTTCTAGCCATCCAACTGCCTTTGCCCCAAGTGAAATAGGGCAGGGGAATTCTTTTGCCGCTATTTTTTTGTAAATCGTGCTTTTCGCAAGCCCGGTTTTCTTAGTTACCTTGGGTAGTCTTAAAATGTTGTGCATTATCACTCCTTGTTAGATTAACGGTTGCGGATATACACGCTCAGGTTGAGCTGGTGGAAGTACTTTTAAAGAAAATATTGTGTTTACCTTCTATTGTTGTAATCTGACACTCAAAGCAGAATCTTTTTGGCGTTATAAAAAAAGTGGGGGTATCGCTGGGGGTATCGCGACAAGTTGTGGAGGAAATTCTCTGATATTACAGGATGTTAGTTTGTTATGTGGGTGAGGCCACGAGCACCATAAATGTGTTTCAATTAGTCTCTTCAAGGCTTTTAAAGTCCTTTAAAACAGCCACTTTTGTCGTATTCTTAGTCTCAAAGGTTCCATTGAAAAATATTGACATCTTGACCAATGTGGGGGTATCGTAGGGGGTATCAATCAAGTGGGTATGAAATCGATACCCCCAATCGTCTAATAAGGAGTTACAATGCCACTCTCGGATATTAAAATCAAAAATTCAAAACCAAAAGCTAAGCCTTACAAGCTATCAGACGGTGAAGGTCTATATCTTTTGATAAAACCGAATGGTTCTAAGCTGTGGCGTTTAAAATACCGTCACATGGGGAAAGAGAATGTTTATGCCATTGGAAGTTACCCGCAAATGTCACTTAGCGAAGCTAAAGACGAGCGTTTTAGGTTAAAGAAAATGCATAAATCGGGCATAGAACTTAATCATCAGAAAAAGAAAGACAAATTATTATCAGTAGCTAATACGGATAGCACCTTTGAAGCTGTTGCATTGGAGTGGCATGAAAACTACAGTAATAAGTGGACAAATGAACATAAAAACAAGTTGAAGAACTGGCTAAAAAACGATGTTTTTCCGTTGATTGGACACATGGAAATTTCAAATGTAAAGTCACCAGATATTTTAGCCGTCCTTAGAAAAATTGAATCAAGAGGTGCGGCCGATGTAGCGAGGCGGGTTTTAAGCATATGTAGTCAAGTATTTAGATATGGGATGCCAATCGGCAAATGTGAGCATGATGTAACAGTAGGGTTAAATAAAGCTCTACAGTTTGTAAAACGCGAAAATCATAAATGTATCGCGATTGAAGAGTTCCCAAATCTGATCCATGCAATGGAGAACCATAATTGTAATTTACTTACTAAATATGCTTTACAGTTGATTCTGCTAACTTTCGTTCGTTCCACCGAGTTGCGTGAAGCGAAGTGGTCAGAGATAAATTTTGACAAACGGGAATGGCGCATTCCTGCAAACCGTATGAAAATGAGAGAGATTCATATCGTCCCGTTATCGAAGCAAGCATTGGCTATATTCAGAGCATTACAACCGATATGCAATGAAAGTGATTACATATTTCCCAATGAGAAAAACCCTCATAAAGTAATGAGTGAAAATACCCTGTTATACTCTCTTTATGATATGGGGTATTACAAGAAAATGACCGTTCACGGATTTAGACAACTAGCTTCTACAATCCTAAATGAAAAGGGTTTCAACTCTGATGCAATTGAACGTCAATTGTCCCATGCAGAACGGAATAACGTTCGTAGGGCTTACAACCATGCACAATACCTGCCGGAACGTATTAGAATGATGCAGGAATGGGCAGATCATATTGATGGCCTAAAAGGCGTAAAATCTGAACGTTTCGCAGCGTAGCAAAAAAATCTATTGGTGGTACTTCCATATTGGTTATACAGGCTTTTATATTTCAGCGACTATAACCTATATGGAGGTGTTATGTCTAACGTATCAAAGCAGATTTACAGGAAAATCAATTCTCTGGTTCCCGACCTGCATAAAATTGAACCGTTTACTAAAGTGGACTTAAACACTAAGGGATTTAGCAACATGTACATAGTAATGCTGGATTCAAACCCTGACGAAATAAATTTCATTTTAACCCGTTATGATAATGGCAACGACTCTTTGGTTGCCAATCCTGCTATTGAAATAGTGGTAGACCCTAAAAAGCAAACCGCTAACGTGATTACCTTTAAAGACCCGAATTATTTTCATTCAACTGTTGCGAAGCCAAATGAAATTGGAGCAATAGCCTTGTGCGAAGCAAATCGCTTTCTTTATAACTGGCTGGTTGGACTAACTAAACAAAGGATAACTCATAGCAATGATAATAGCCCACCAAAGACCAATTTTTCAAGATGGGCTTAATAGGCATAGGCAATAGGTTTTCGTTTTTGCAGGACTAAAGAGAGTGTAACTACTATAATGTTTGTTGTTTTATGCGGTGAATAGGCGGCTTATTCGCCGCATTGGCAACAATTGGCCCATAGACCCTTATGCTTTACTTGTTCTTTAAGGCCATTTGCAACTCTAAACCTTTCTCTGTCAGGCGGTATGTTTGCTTTGGACTATTAGGTTTGTCCGGGATAGTCAACTCTATTACGCTTTCGGCTATCGCAGGCTGCAAGTAGTTTTTAAGGAAAGTAGCTTTGTGTCTTAAGGCAAGTTTTCCCTGAAGTTCAGTACGTGTCATTTCTCCTTCCATCATGGACACTAAATTGCAAATTTCCTGACTGGTGCGGTACTGGTGCGGTACTGGTACGGTACTGGTACGGTACTGGTTCGGTACTGATCGGGGGCTTTGTGATGTCGGCCGCCAGATGGTTATTTCAAAGCCACTCGCAAAATCAAATTCAGGCTCTTTCAGCTTGGCATCTTTTGCCAACTTAAATATTTCCCGTGTCCCAGTGCCATACCGCTCAATATAGCCAGCCTGATACATCAGTTCAGCTAATTTGGGATTGGTTGGAAATGACCCATGTTCCTTTTTTAACTTAGTGACATTCAGTTTAGGGGTAAGGTCGCCGGGGTTAAATATGTCCAGTCTGTCGGAATACAACATGACCTGAACACTAGCTTTACTGGTATAATCCCTATGCACAACGGCATTACAATCGCTTCTGCTATGAGGGCCTGTGGAATATCATACCTTATAGGAGCATCATTGCTTTTATCTCGTGTGCCAACAGATGTGCTAATTTTTGACAATGCAAAATCCTTCGCATTATCAACCTGATCAAAAACACTTCCATGAAATACTTTATGATCGGGAATAGGTTTGTGGCTATGAATCCCGTGGAAATGTGCACATTTTGTGATCGCTGTTGTGAAATATTGTTGGGGTGTCTTGCTAAATGCCAAAACTGCAGCATTGCATATTTTGTCGCCTTCCATCAATTGCAAGTGTGTCAGCACTTTTTTAATTGCTGTACCTACCTCTAAAGGAAAACCTCGTTTAATACGTGCGCGCTCAATAAAATCATCCAATTTTTCCCTGTCCAAATCCTTCAGTGTGGCACGGGGGCATATTTCCGCACTCCAATCATAGTTTATAGTTTGCTGCCTGATTCGCTCCATTTTTTCAATATTGAGTGCCGCAAGCTCCTCGCCATCTCTACCGTAATAATGCCCTTCCCATGCTACAGGCAAGCCTTGTGGGGCAGCAGGTATTTGAAACATAATTACCCTACCTTCCGGTTCAACTAGCTCATGAACTTCAATAAAGGTTATACGGTTAGTGGTTTTGTTAGCTATTTCACCTTTAAGGCTATCTAACTGAACCCTTGTGGCCCGATATTTTGAACCTACAATTTTCCTTTGCTTGTTCTCAATGCCAAACACAAGCCACGCTTCCGGCTTACCTTTAAGGTTTGCCTCGTTGCTTAATGCGCTGAAATATTTGCCAATCTTATTGAAGTCATAATTTTCTTTCGCTTCTTTAAACTCAACAATCTCTGTTTCCCCAGGTAGTGCCTTCAAAGCTTTAAGTATTTTCTGTAGTTTTTGCTTGGTCATTGGCTTATCAACTTTGAAAATCTAAATAATTCTATACCGGAATTTCATATCTGCAACATTAGTTAGTGAGTTAAAATCCTATTACGGCACTCAAAGCGTCGTCGGCATCTTTATGGATAAAGTTAGCCTGGTAGCCTATGGTGGTGGTAATTGATGAATGCCGATATAGCTTTTGCAACATTTGCACGGGTATTCTATCCCCTGAAATATTACCGAAAGTATGCCGGGCTATATGCATCGTAAGCGGCTTTTCAATCTTAGCAGCTTTTGCAACATCCTGTAAGTACGTATTAATCATTTTAACGGCATAGGATATTTTCCTTTGAACCAAATAGGAATCGGTTAAATCTTCAACTACCAACAAATCAGGAAAAACTAAGTCCTTATCGTTTTTCTCATACTGAGCCAATATTTTTAGGACTTTCTCAGGCACTTTCAAAGACCCGGCTTTTGCATTTTTGCCCATTGAATAATACAAGCGGTCATTTTGAAAATCAGACCTTTTTAACCGCAGCACATCAGAAACCCGCATCCCGGCAAAATAGAAGGAGAACAGCCATACATTACGTGAATGGTTGGGAAGTGAACCTATGGGAAGTTCCAAATCCTCTATGGCTTTAACTTCATCTGGCGTAAGGCCTATCTTAACTGAATCTGGGAATTTGATAACAATTTTATCCCTACCAAAAGGGTAATGTTTGCTATCGACCATATTCCCGGCAATGGCCTGGTTATAGACTGTTCTTATTAGTATTAGGTGGTTTATTATCGTGCGCTCCGAAACGTTACGTGTACCTTTCAGGTATGCTCGGAATTTATTGAGTAATGGAACGGTAATTTCCTGAAAGGTAATATCAGAGCCTCCAAGAAACTCTTTAAAATGCTTCAAGCGTGGTTCATCAGCGACAACCCGGTTATATTTCCCACTCAGCTTAAGGTTATCCATGAAAATTCTGGCTTGTTCAAAAAATGAAGCTTTGGGCGAAGATTTAATACCAGTTTTTATAGCTTTTGAAGAGGTGTCAATTTTTTGCTTTTCCAAATCCAGCATCATATCGTTTGTTTCTGCCAGCTTGGTAATAAGTTTGTTATTTAAGCGTACAGAATTTGGGTGAGATTTTTTCACCTGCTGTTTTACACTATCCCAATGTTTTTCATCAACATTTTGCCCAATATATATAAATGAAGTTTTCCGGTCTTTGGTTATACGCACCGCAAGCGGATATGTTCCGTCCTTGTTAAGCTTCTTTCGAAGCACGATTTTTAACGAAGCCATAGCTTAATTATTTATGATAACGCTTACTTTTTACCTCACAAAGATAATGTTTTGGTACAACATAGGTACAACATTTTATGGTTTTTAGTGGTTTTATATGCATTTATATTTTCATAATAAAATTGATAGTCAATGCATTATGAACCATATTGAACCATATTAAACCATCGTTTGTAGAATTCATAACCCTGAGGTCGGGAGTTCAAGTCTCCTCCTCGCTACAAAGAGCCGCTCATTGAGCGGCTCTTTTTTTTAAAGCATTTTTTAAATACCGAATTAAAACACGCAATTAGAGCGCAGGATTCATATCCGCCGCGGCGGGCGGGAGTTCAAGTCTCCTCCTCGCTACTAAAGACCGCTCAAATGAGCGGTCTTTGTATTTTTAGTAAATTAAGTCTTAATTTGGCTTGAATGTAACCTTTACACACGCCACGGAGGACTTCTCGCCACAAAACATATTTACATGTTTACAGTATACATACTATACTCGCCCAAACACAACAAAACCTACACTGGCTATACCGCCAATCTAATACAGCGATTCTATTCGCACAATATATATAGCAATACAGACTGGACAAGAAGCTATAGGCCTTGGGTATTGCTACACTGTGAAGTTTTTGAAACCAAAACAGATGCACTAAGGCGCGAAAAAGAATTAAAATCGGGCAAAGGTAGAGACTGGGTAAATAGCAATTTACCAGAATGGATATGTGCATTTAGTTAGAGCGCAGGATTCATATCCGCCGCGGCGGGCGGGAGTTCAAGTCTCCTCCTCGCTACACAAAAAGGTCGCTCAAATGAGCGACCTTTTTTATTTCCAAAAATTTGAACTTTCGTTTAGTTACCTACTGTACTAATATCGGCACAGACATTGAAGCTCGACTTTTTCTTCTCCACATTGAGAATCAAGACATTAGAGCAACAACCCTAAAAGCCTTTATTATTTAGCAAAATATAGCACATTTTACAAGCATGTCTATTTTGCAAGTATTTTTTAAATACTTTCTTTTCCTTGTACCAAAAGATAAAAATATTGATTACTTTACTGCCTCAAATTGAACTATCCTATGTATTTTATTCGTTTGGAGACGCCTACATTTTATAAGCTTGTTGATCCGCAATACAACAATGCGTCAATCATGGTTACATACTGGCAGTACACTAGCCTGATTTAGCAAAAGAAAACACCGCCAGGAATAATAGCTATGATAAATACTTCAGTGGAGTCATTTCAGGCAAACAGGAATATGAGATGGAGAAAGTTAGGGGAAGACTAAAAGGCATTTCTCGAATTAACGCAGACTCAAAAGATGGCAGAAGCAAGGGCAAGAACAGATAACCGTGAATGGATACGGCTTTCGGATAAAATATTTTTTATAATTAAATAGAAAAAATATTTATAAAATGTTTGTAATAGATTCTGATACTAACTCAATAAAAGCCTTGACCCGTCGAACTTTTACAGAACTCGGTTTTAAAGAAAGGGCGCACTTGCAAGAATGGATAGCGGGCAATCCTGAATGTTTGGGTGAAAGATTGCTAATAATTCAAAAGGAATTTAGTGATTTCTCAGAAACGAATGAACGCCTCGACTTGCTTGCATTAGATAAAGACGGGAATCTGGTGATTATTGAAAATAAGCTCGATGATTCTGGCAGGGATGTAACTTGGCAAGCGCTAAAGTATGCATCTTATTGCAGCACCCTTACAAAGGAAGAGATTCGCACCATTTTTCAAAAATATCTTGATAGTCATAGCACTGGTAAAAAAGCTGAAGAAGAATTGAGTGAGTTCTTTGACGAAGTTGAGTACAGCGAATTGGTTATCAACCAAAGAATGACACAAAGGATAATTCTTGTTGCAGCACATTTTCGTAAAGAAGTTACTTCAACAGTGCTTTGGTTGATGAATTACAAAATCCAATTGCAATGTTTTAAAGCGACTCCTTATGAACTTGATGGTCAATTTTTCCTAACCTTAGAACAGATAATTCCAACAAAAGACGCTCAAGATTATGTAATTTCTATGACCAACAAAGCTCAGGAAGAAATTAAAACTGAGGAAGAATTAAAAGCAAGGCACAAAAATAGAATTGAATATTGGTCAAGGCTTTTACGAGATATAAAAAGTAAATCAACAATGTTCCAAAATTCAAATCCTGTTAAAGAGAACTGGATTGCTGCCGGAGGCACCAGCATACAAGGACTTTCTTATCAATTGCAAATCACGCTCAATAATGCTTCTGTTTTACTCAATTTGGATAGGAAAGACTTCAAAGAGAATAAGTCGCTTTTTGATATGTTGTTTGCCCAAAAGGACGAGATAGAAAGAAAATTTGGACAGCCGTTAAAATGGGAGCGCATGGATTCAGCTAAAAGCTCAAAAATCATGTACTCCATAGATGACGTGAATTATGCTAACAAGGAGGATTTTGATAAAATAGTTAAGTTCCATATTGACTATGTAAATAAGCTGGAAGCTGCTACCAAAGAATACATGCCAGTTCTTAAAAAATCGCTTACTAACCCAGATATTGACACAACAGAATAGTAACTTTGACTATAAATACACAAAGCTTACAGCCGATAATCAATACGAGTTAAGCGTAGTTTCCGACTACGCACACACACCTCCCTATCTCAGATTGACGAATAAATAGCGTATCTACAGGTAATGTATCGACTACTCTATTGCGGCAATCGGAGATTGCCAGCCACCAAAGCGTAGTCTGAGACTAAGCTAAACGATATTATATATTATCTAAAGATAACAACGCTCAATATAAGTGCAAAAACCAACTACACATAAAATATTACCCTAAATTTGCTACGCAAGCAACCACCATGGCAAAGTATTCAGACATATTTACCGACTACGGTTTTAAGAGAATATTTTGCGAAGAAACAAGTTACGCATCTGAAAAAAGCTAAAGAAAAACAGGTACAGATGGCACAAAAATGCCTGTCAAAAGGATTACCAATAACAGATATTGCAGACCTAACAGGACTGACCGAAGAGGAGATAAACCAAATAAAACAGTAGCGCTACCTGCATTATCAATCGCAAGGTCTAAGCCGCCACAATATCCACCGCCATCGCGTATCTTCACTCCGCAATGGATGCCGCTACACCAACACTACCGCCCGAATACACACTGCACAATAGCGCAACTATTGTGCGGGGCGGCGCCGATTACTTTGCGCGGATAGACCACATAGCAGACGGGGCGCAGTATACGCTGCACTTACAAACCTACATTTTTGACGAAGACGAAACCGGCAGGCGCGTAGCCGATGCGCTGATGCGGGCGGCGCGGCGCGGTGTAGCAGTGTACATGCTGCTGGATGGGTATGCGTCGCAAAAGTTATCTACGGCATTTATCGAGCGGCTACGAAGCGCAGGTGTGCATTTCAGCTATTTCTCGCCCTTCTTACAGAGTAGTTTCTTTTACATAGGCAGGCGGCTACACCACAAACTTATTGTTGCCGATGGACGGACGGCTATGGCGGCAGGTATCAATGTGAGCAACCGGTATAACGATATTGGCGGCCAGCCTGCATGGCTCGACTGGGCGCTGTATGTAGAGGGCGAGGCTGCTATGGGCATCGCCAATGTGTGCGCACGGGTATGGAACCGATCGCGAAAACGACAGCTATGCCCCGAGGCGGGCGCAACCGGCGTGGGCGCTATACCTGAGGGCAACTACCCTGTTTGCCCGGTGCGCATCAGGCGAAACGACTGGGTGTTTTACAAAACCGAGATCAGCGCCACCTATCGCGAGCTGTTTAAAACAGCGGAAAGCAGCGTAACCATTATGACCAGCTACTTCTGGCCGCCGCAAAGACTACTTCGCGCTATGGCCAGGGCATCGAGGCGCAACGTAAAAATAAAACTTATTCTTACCGGCAAGGCCGATGTGCCACTGGCCAAGTATGCCGAACGCTACCTGTACAGATGGCTGTTCAGGCACAATATTGAGGTGTATGAATACCAGCGAAATATACTGCACGGTAAGTCGGCAGTGTGCGACAACAAATGGCTGACCATAGGCTCTTACAACGTAAACAATATAAGCGCGTTTGCCAGCGTAGAGCTGAATCTTGATGTAAATGACAAGCGGTTAGCCACAGAACTGAACGATCGGTTTGAAGCCATTATTGCCGCCGACTGCGAGCAGATAAACAAAGAAACATTTTGGGAGCGCAGCGGCGTGAGCAATAAGGTGTTTTACTACCTTGCCTACCGTATCATTCACATGATATTCTTCCTGTTCACGTTCTACTTTACCCGGCGCCGCAACTTAGATTAGCGTCCGCCTATGCGGCTGATAAAATGCTGCACGGAGTCTGCATTCCAGCCTGCTACCCTACCCCGTTGCACTATCAGTTTGTTAGCGTCGGGATAGTCCAGAAAATAATAAAATACAAAGCCCGGTTGCGGCGCCGACCACCCGAAACGCTCGCCAAACCTCAACACATTAAATGCCAGCGAATCGTGTATGCGCGCAACTGTATAAAAACCATCGGCAAACCTCACCAAATTGTCGGCATCGTGTTTGTTGGCCGTCTGTGCCAACAGGTATTCGTTGCGGGGCGCAAAATGAAAGTCGATATCTGCGGTTTTATCCAGCACGCTCCGGTAGCCTATGTAGTAGCCGCTATCGGTACCCGCCACCACATACCACAGCATATTATTGAGCGGCGTAGGGGTTGTAAAATAATGGTTGGCCGGTATACCTTTGGTTTTCATTGCCGCTTCTGCCGAATTGCCCACATAAAGCTTGAACACAATGCCCAATACCAGGTAAATGGCGCTTAACGATAACGCACTGGCAGCTATTTTCACTCGTCCAGACCAGTTGCGCCTACCAATCATCAAGGCAACAAAGGCAGCAAGCGGCCAAAGTGTAAATAACGGATCGGCCACAAACATGGTGTTGAACGACACCCGGTAATGGCTAAAGGGCTCGAACCAAGCTGTGCCGTAGGCATTGAAAGCATCTATAAACAAATGCACAAATACCTGTAGCGCCCAAAACCACAACCATTGCCCGTAGCTCATGGTAGCCCGCTTAAATACCCGCCCCGACACCCATGCGAGGGCTGGAGCTACCAGCGCGAGGAACATAAAGGAGTGTGTGAAGCCGCGGTGCGCCAGCAGGTCGTCGGTAGTAGGCAACCAAAACGAGGCTACAAAATCGATATCGGGCAGGCTGTTGGCCAACGCGCCCACCAGCAGCGCAGCCTTGCCCAGCCGCTTACCGGCTAATATCTCGCCAATGCAGGCGCCCAAAACTATATGCGTAAGTGTATCCAATAACTATCGGCGGTTGCAATGCCAATACAAATCTAACAGTATAATGCATTATGCGGTAGTGGCATTGAAAATCGTTAGGTGGGAAATGGGAGTTTTATAACCAATAGAATGTTAAAAGGGGCCACTTATTGCCATAAATAAGCCATTGGTTAAACCTTGGCAAGCCATTTGTATCTATACCTATACAAAAGAGATACATTATGAAACTCACCATCGTTGCATCAGCATTACTGATAATAGTTTTTACCGCCACCGCTGTTACCGAAGCATCTGCTCAGCCATGGCACGGTCGCCGCAGTTGGCATGGTCCAAGACCCGGTTACGGACGGGCGTATGTGCGCATAGCGCCGCCGGTATTTGTTCCACCTATAATAGCGCCGCCGGTGGTTCAGTACGGATATGCAAGACGGCCATATGCCCGCCCCTACTGCCCTCCGCCACGCTACTACAACCGCGGATACGCCTATGGTCGCGGATATGATCGCTACGACAACAGAGGATACCGGGGTGGGTATAACCGGCATTACAACAGGTACTAATTACAATGATCTATATCGGGTAAACCCCGTTTTTTAACCACAACTGAAGGCTGCTCATAAGGCGGCCTTCGGTGCTTTCTGTAGCCGTCGTCAGTGCGCCTACGGCTATACCTGAATTATTTATTTTACCCGATGCTTTACGGTTTTACAATTAATTGCTAACTTTGAGATTCAAATTACATTTAACTTATAAAACAAAACGCGCATTTTATGAAATTCCGTATTGTCCTAACCGCCTTGCTGATTATCTTATTGTCAGCCGGCATCAATTCTCAAGCAGGCGCGGCGCCATGGCGCAATTACAGGCATGGCTGGTACAAAGGTTATTGGGAGCCTCGCCACTATACCAACTACAAATATTATAGCCCACACGTAGTAGTGTCTGGCGAACATGGCAGCTATTATAGCCGTTCAGATTATTACTATCCACGTTATTACACTCGTCGTCATTATAACCGTTATTGCAACGACAAATGCTGCAGCCACAGCTCTTGCGAAGACCGTTGCGATAACCACAAATACTACCGCGAACGTTGCGAAGACAATTGCGACCGATATATGAAAGGCCGCAAGTGCCGCAGAGAGTATTACAACCGCGGCGGAGGATATTAATAGGCAAATATTTTTAAAATTATATGGCTGCCCTCACAGGCGGCCATTTTTTTATACTTTCAGAATTAAAAAACCAATAAATTCCCTGCTTTTTAATTTTATTATTAACTTTGGCAATGGTGCGCTTGCGTACTGATACAAAAACAGATAACTATATGAAATTCAGTATTTTCGGAGCTTTTCTGCTGGTACTTATGTTGGCCCTTGGCGGTTCGTTTTCAGCCAGCGCATCTCACTGGAAGTGTATGAAGCCGCACACATGTTGCTGCCATGCGCCCAAAAAATCGAATGCCCCTTCAGTTATTCTGTACAAAGGCAGTCATGGCGGCACCTATAGCCGCGAACACTATTGCTATCCTCGTTTTTACACCGGCAAATATCACTACCACTACAAATATGCCCACACACGCGGTTGGAGATAATAGTGTAGGTTAGTCTCAATTTATTAATGCAAAATTTCAAACAACATTATGCAACGTAAATATTTCCTGTCAACTATAATTGCTTTACTGTTTTGTGCAGGCTTTAGCAACTCTGCATTTGCATGGCGAGCACAAAGTCATGGCAAAAAATTTGTACGCCAACGCAGCCACGAGTATTGCAATGAACATTGCAAACGCGAAACTGCCGAAGGCGCTGTATGCGGCATGAAGCGTAGTTGCTGCAAATACATACATACCGAAGGCCGCGAATATGCCGAGCGCAACTATAAGAGTCGCTTTGGCCGCACCAGCTCAAAATATTACAGATCAAAGTGGTAGCATATTACCACCCTTACTTCTTGAAGAGGCAACACCCATCGGTTTGCCTCTTTTTTATTACTGTTTCCTTCAGTTTACAGCTACTTTTGCAACATGCAGTTCACGCTATCTATAGATACGCCGGCGCTACAATCGCCTATAGTTTATACAGACAAAATTTTGCTTATTGGTTCCTGCTTCACAGAGCATATGTCCGACCAATTGTCGCGGCACAAGTTCCAAATATGCAACAACCCTCATGGCATTTTGTTCAATCCGCTGAGCGTTGCCAGTAGCATAAATAGTTATGTAGATGGCACACTGTATACCGAGACCGACCTTTTTTACTTAAATGAACTGTGGAATAGCTGGAGCCATCATACCCGCTTTTCTAATACAGATATTGCCGCCGCACTCGCAGGCATCAATGAATCGCAAACCGATGCGCATAAATTTATTCTTGATGCCAATTGGGTGATTATTACACTTGGCTCGGCCTTCCAGTACTACTTAAAAGATGGCGATCTACCTGTAGCTAATAATCACAGGGCGCCAGCACAGTGGTTTCAGAAAAAACTATTGTCAATAGCTGAGATTGAATTTGCGCTTACCGACACCCTAACAAAGTTGTTTGTTGCCAACCCAAAAGTAAAAGTATTGTTCACAATAAGCCCTGTTAGGCACATTCGCGATGGCGTAGTGGATAATAACCGAAGTAAGGCCCGGCTAATTGAAGCCGTACACAGCCTCTGCCAGTCTATGCCCAACACACACTACTTCCCTGCTTACGAACTGGTAATAGATGTGCTACGCGACTACCGTTTTTACGACATTGACCTTGTACACCCCAACTTTGCCGCTACTTCGTTTGTTTGGCAGCATTTTACTAAGTCATGTATTGCCCCTGCAACATACCCTGTTATGCAACAGGT
>CAZLPE010000009.1:0-17991 GCA_964561325.1 uncultured Flavipsychrobacter sp. | reverse complement strand
GCTATCACCATTGCAAGCCCAATAGTGCAAAGTCGGTAAAACCGGTCTTTGAAACTATGGTATATGCGCTGCGCCTTGGCAAAAATTGCCGCTATCAAAATAGCATAGAGTATCATAGCAGGCCATCCTTGCTCCACCAGCATATACAAAAAGTAATTGTGGGTAGTAGAGTGTTCTTTGTTGCGGCTTACATAGGTTTGAAACGATGTAACAGCATATGGCTTGTAGTAATAATAAAACGCTCGCGGTCCATAACCTGTCAATGGCCGGTCATTGCTCATTCTTACTGCGGCTATCCACCGGTATAAGCGTTCCATACTCGACATATCCTTACCCCTGAACGTAGCTATCAGGTGATCTGTAAAGTTTTTGTGCATGTAGGTCTGATTATAATCCGGCCTAAACTCGAGGTATTTGTTATTAGGCACCAGATACAAAAATGCAGCAAGTATGAGCGCGTAAAAGCCCGGCATTATAAGATTCACCAATCTGGCGCGCATGGCAAGGCCAATAACGATTGCGAATATAATACCCACCACCGCAGCACGGGCATAGGCAAAAGTAATGCCGGCTATAAATATCAAAATGACTGTGCCCAACATAAATTTCCTGAAGAGTCCTTTACCCTTTGATAGGGGCCACGCTATGATCAACAACGGAAAAAACATTGATATAACAGTAGAATAGTCTACGTGGTTGTAATACAATCCACTCATAGACTTTTGCACTTTCTCAAATCTGAAACCCAAAATGGCATGATGCACCAATATTACCATTATAGTAATAAGCATGGGAATCAACAAAATGTAAAACGCTTTTATGAAATCCTTCTTCTCCTTAAATATCCATATTGGCATCACGAAATAGCAAACAAGCAGCCATGTTTTTGCCAATAAAAACTTGGTAGAGAAAAACAGCATTTTAGAGAAAATGACCGCTATTATGGTGCATATATACTGCAATACAGTTATAAACACCAGCGGGTCGCGCCACCACCACTTAGGCAGCGATTCGGGGTCGCGGGCAAAAACTAAAGTCGACATCATGAGCAGCAACCACATGATGGGCTGATCTGGCAATGTTATCGCCATCGAGTCGTTAGAAAAATTGATCTGAACAGAAGCCGGAATAGTAAACAAAAATATCCAGTAGGCCGCTTTCCAGTTCACCCCCATAAGCACAACATATAGAAACACTATAGGCGCTGCAAGTATGAAGTAATTTCCGGTATAGGCAAACAATATAATCGTGGCAAACAGCACGCTGAATGCCGCCAGATTAAATAAATTGTTTCGGAGGGTTGCAATCATTATCTTAAAACTTCATTTAGCTTACGCAAGTAAGCAATCATCAATGTATAGGTCACACTAAAAAAGAGGCCTAAAAATCCGGCAACCATCAAAGTCAGTGTCAGGCTTGGGCCGGTGGGCGACGTAGGCGGAAGCGCTCTTGTAATTACTTTAAGGTAGCCAATATCGTCGCTTGCAGACGCGCTAAATTCGTTAAGTACAGATATATATTTTGCCCTGTCTGTTACCAATTGATCTTTTACCGACTCTATATTCTGTATCGTTTCTATTGCCTTACCATAACCTTTTCCGCCGCCCTTAATATCGCCATTTATCACATTTTGGCGGCCGGGGCTTATTATGCTGTATATCCCGTATCTGTCTCTCATTTCGGCCAACGTATCTGTAAGTACATTAATAGAGCTATCCAATTGACGAACCTTTGCAGAAATAGATTTGTTGATACCCTCTTTCATGTAAGTGTAGTAATGACGGTATGTTTCTTCAAGTACCTTCACCGTCATATTTGCCACGTTTGCAGCGGTGCGCGGGTCGTAGGCCACATACGACACTTCAAGATCTTTATATTCTGAGCGCTTAATATTGAAATTTTTATTAAAAATAGCCATATACATAGCATGTCCATTACTATCGTTCAGACTTGCTCCTTTGTACACCTCTTCAAACTGACAATTCCTGATTATTCTATCTCTTACCGTATCAGAATTTGCAAGCGCTGTTACTTTATCAAGGTCGTCGTCGCCGCCAAAGTAATCCACATATCGCGTTTCAAATTGTCTGAACAGGGTATTACGGTCGCCATAAAGTGGATTATTAACAAAAAAGCGGGATTCAGCCTTGTACTTTTTCTTTTTAATTGCCAAAAACAAACCGCCCAACGCCAGCGACACAGCCGTGATGATGATGATGAACCGCTTTTGCTTTTGTATGGTCCTGATAACGTCTATCAGGTCAAAAGAAGGTGTTGCCATTTTTACTTAATTAGTTTAGCTTTAATTATTTAATCTTCAATTAAAGAAATGAACCGATATTTTACTCTCTGAGCAATATAACCGACCACCTATACTGTTTATTGCTAAGCCTTTGTGAAATAATTATCAACAATCAATACAAGCAGAACTGTAAAAAAGAAGCCAAGAAACGCACAGGCTATTACAGTGTACAAACCGCCAATACCCTTGGGGCTTACCGGATTCTTAGCTGGCGTTATTACTTTTATCATAGGCATCTGCCCAATCTCTAAACCGGTCTTAAATTGATTGATTATGGTGCTTTGCTTTGCACGGGTAGACACCAATTCATCTTTTAGCGACTCAATATTCTGCACCTGCTCCACACCTCTGCCATATTCTTTGTGTCCGTTTTCTTTCATAGAACCCAGCATCAGATTGTAACGCGAAGGGCTGATGATATCGTAAATACCATACTTTTCGCGCAAAATAGTAAGCGTGTCGGTGAGTGCGCTTATTGCGCTGTCCTCTTCCTTGATCTTATCTACTATCGACTGAAACATTTTCTCCCTCATTTCGCGATAATAACCGCTGAAAGAGCTCTCCAATACCCTCACACATTCGTTGGCCACATTAGCGGCTCTTTCCGGGTCGGTATCTACATACGAGAGCGTAAGGTCTTTATATTCAGTGCGCATCACGTTCAGATTCTTATTAAAACGACGTTCCAGCTGTTGCTCTCCTTTGCGCGTACTGGCGTCTATCTTGTACACATCAGCCAACTTCATGTTTTTAATAACCTGACTTTGCACCAGATCCGAGCCCGACATCATTATCAGTCGGTCAAGATCGTCATCGTTACTAAAATAATCTATGAATTTGGTATCGTAATTGTAAAGGCTGTTTCTGTCGCCATACAATGGATTTCTTAAAATAAACTCTGTTTTGGCCTCGTATTTTTTTGGACCAACCAAATAAAATATTGCGCCGGCAATAGCTGCCGCAATGGTTATTACCGCAACCAGGCTCTTATGTTTTCGAATGCTAACAATTACATCCGACAAATTAAAACCATTATTAGACATTAGGTAAAGGGGTGTTTAAAAGCTTAAACTTATGAAATTTACAACAATAGTTTTAGTAAAATTTATATTACTGTTTCTCCTGCCTGCATTTTTTCTGCATTTTCTGCAAACTGCAACGCATCAATCATCTCTTGTATATTGCCGTTCATAAAATCGTCAAGGTTGTAAATGGTCATACCTATTCTATGGTCAGTTACACGTCCCTGCGGATAGTTGTAGGTGCGCACTTTAGCGCTTCGGTCGCCGGTGCTCACAAGACTCTTTCTTCTCCGGCTTATTTCGTCTTCTTGTTTGCGCACTTGTTCTTCATACAGTCTGGTACGCATCATAGCTGTTGCCTTATCCCGGTTACCCAATTGCGACCGTTCTGTTTGGCAGGTAATGACAGTGCCTGTAGGTATGTGGGTAAGTATTACTTTCGTCTCTACCTTGTTCACGTTCTGTCCACCAGCGCCTCCGCTTCGGGCGGTTTCCATTTTCAGGTCGCTTTCCTTCAGTTCAAAGTCTATTTCTTCAGCCTCAGGCATTACTGCCACTGTAGCGGCCGATGTATGCACCCTTCCGCTTGCTTCGGTAGCGGGAACGCGCTGCACACGATGCACACCGCTTTCAAATTTCAGAATCCCATACACGTCCTCGCCCTGCACCTCAAGCTGAACTTCTTTATAGCCGCCCACGGTTCCTTCAGTTTCAGATACTATAGCCAGCTTCCATCCCCGGCGCTCACAGTAGCGCATGTACATACGGAGTAGATCGCCGGCAAAAATGCTCGCCTCATCACCGCCAGTACCACCGCGTATTTCAATAATGGCATTTTTCTCATCCTGCGGATCCTTCGGTATGAGCAAATTGCGTATCTCGTTCTCCAACGATTCCTTTTGCTCCTCGAGCTTTTCCAAATCGTCTTTCGCCAGCTCCCTGAGTTCCTCATCGCTTTCGGTCTCCAGCACTTCACGAGCAAAATCCAGACTATCTATACAGTTTCTGTAGGTTTTATAAACTTGTACAATTTTTTCCAGCTTACGGTATTCTTTACTGATTTGCGAAAAACGCTTATTATCAGTTACTACTTCAGGATTGGTAAGCGCCACGCCAAGGTCGTCGAACCTTGCACTTATAGCCTCCAACTTATCTACTATCGAACTCATTTTTATATTCCTGATTAAACAAAGGTTGGCGAAGTTACGCCGATAAAGTGTTTATTCAAATTCCCATTCATTTCCAGCCATATAACTCTATAAATGGGTATTTATTATAAAAGTAGCGCTACCATTTTAGTTGGTATACGGTTATATTTCCCTCAAGGCGTTACGGGATTCAGTATGTTAGCAACAAGAACCGAGTCAACAAACAATAACTATCACAATCGCAAATACAACTGTGTTATGTATCTGTGAAATTAACAGCCATTATATCCACCTACTTCATTGCTTCCTTCTCTTTTTGCAATTGCAACATGATGTCTCTAAGTCGCGCAGCTTCCATAAAATCCAGATCTTTAGCTGCCTTTTCCATGTCTTTTTTTGCTTTGTTGATAAGCTTATCCAACTCGCCGGCGCTTTTATAGGCTACTTCTTGTTCGGCTGCTACCGGCATTACATCGTTATCTATCGCATACTTGCTTTTTTCATCATAGCCTTTAATATCCAATACCGATCCTTGTTTCATTATTTGTTCTATCGACTTCTTAACCGTTCTCGGAATAATACTATGATCTGTATTGTAACGGATTTGTTTTTCCCTGCGGCGATCTGTTTCATCTATCGTACGCTGCATACTGTCAGTAATCCTGTCTGCATAAAATATTACAAGACCATCTACATTTCGAGCGGCTCTACCTGCCATCTGTGTAAGCGACCGTTCGTCGCGCAAAAAACCTTCTTTATCTGCGTCTAATATAGCCACCAGCGACACTTCAGGCAAATCGAGACCTTCCCTTAATAAGTTTACACCTACCAAAACGTCTATATTACCCAAGCGGAGGTCGCGGAGTATCTCCACCCTTTCCAAAGTATCTACTTCTGAGTGTATGTATTTTGAATTTATGCTTATCCTTTTCAGATATTTGTCAAGCTCTTCTGCCATTCTTTTTGTCAGGGTCGTAACCAGCACCCTGTCTCCCATCTTCACACGCTTGTCTACTTCGTCAAGCAAATCGTCTATCTGATTAATGCTTGGCCTTACTTCTATGGGCGGCTCAATGAGCCCGGTTGGCCTTACAATCTGTTCTACAACTACCCCACCGCATTGCTCAAGTTCGTACCTGCCTGGCGTTGCGCTGATGAACAACACCTGCGATAGTAGATTTTCAAATTCGTAAAAATTGAGCGGTCTATTGTCTAATGCAGAGGGCAGTCGAAACCCATAATCGACCAGCGTCATTTTTCGGCTTCTGTCCCCTCCATACATTCCTGTTATCTGAGGTATTGTAACGTGACTCTCATCAATCACCAATAAAAAATCGTCAGGAAAATAATCTATCAGGCAGAACGGGCGAGCTCCGGGCTTTCTACGATCCAAAAAACGCGAATAGTTTTCAATGCCGCTACAATACCCTAATTCCTGTATCATTTCCAGATCATAGCTTACCCGTTCTCTAATTCGCTGCGCCTCTATGTGCTTGCCCTGAGTTTTAAAATACGCCTCCTGAGCGTTCATCTCGTCTTGTATCTCATACAATATCTGTGTAATCTGATCTTTGGGGGCTATATACAAATTAGCAGGAAAAATAGCCGACTCTTCTATCACTCCAATTCGTTTGCCGGTCTCTGGCTCGAAGGTTTCAATTTCTTCTATCTCGTCGCCAAAGAAAGTGATCCTACATCCAAAATCTACATAGGGCAGATTTACATCAACAGTGTCGCCATTTACCCTAAATGTCCCTCTCGTAAAGTCGCCCTGGCTTCTGTTATACAGCGAGTTGACTAACAGATGTAAAAAATGATTGCGCCCTATGTTATCGCCTTTCTTAAATCTGATAATACTGTTTTCGTATTCTGTAGGGTTACCCATACCGTAAATACAGCTTACCGATGCAACCACTATGATATCGCTTCTGCCGCTCAGCAAACTACTCGTAGCGCGCAAACGCAATTTCTCTAATTCTTCATTTATGCTCAGGTCTTTCTCTATATAAGTGTTCGAAACTGGCATGTAGGCCTCTGGCTGATAATAGTCGTAATACGATACAAAGTACTCTACAGCATTGTCAGGGAAAAACTGGCGAAACTCGCCATATAGCTGCGCCACAAGCGTTTTATTGTGCGTAAGTACAAGTGTCGGCTTTTTGACCTGTTGAATTACGTTGGCTACTGTAAAAGTTTTGCCCGAACCTGTTACCCCAAGCAGCGTCTGAAACTTCTCCCCCTCATTGATTCCCTTTACCAATAGCTTTATAGCCCCTGGCTGGTCGCCGGCTGGCTCGTAAGTACTTTGCAGGTTGAATTTCATATATTCTCCGTCTTTTATTACCTCATCGCTACACAGCAGTATATAAGCGACTACAACAAATTTCGACTATTTTAAGCTAATGCAATAAAATAAATAGCGGCAAGATAGGCAACTAAAAACAGCGAATCCGCTCCAGAGTACCGGAGCGGATTCGTCAATGTATTTAAAAGCAAACTATGCCAGCTTTTTCAATTCTTCAATACGCGCTTCATGATCTACTTCTTCGTTTAGTTTGTTGCTCTTATCCAGATCTACAAGGATTGGCGCAGCAACAAAAATAGAAGAGTAAGTACCGGTAAATACGCCTATCAACATCGCGAATGCGAAACCACGAGTTGCCTCACCACCAAAGATGAATAGAATGAGCAATGTGATAAATACAGTCAGCGAGGTCATAATTGTACGGCTCAATGTATCGTTGATCGCACGGTTGATTACGCTTACTTTATCTTCATTTGGAGATTTACGGAAATACTCGCGGATACGATCGAATACGATAACGGTGTCGTTCATCGAGAAGCCTATCACGGTAAGCACAGCCGCAATGAAGTGCTGGTCTATTTCAAGAGCAAATGGAACCTTACCTTTAAAGAACGAGAATACTACCAACGTCAACGCAACGTCGTGAAGCAATGACAAAAGCGTACCCAAAGAATATTGCCATTTACGGAAACGAAGCAATATGTAGAGGAATATAGCCAAAAGCGATAAAGCCGTTGCAGTCATAGCGCCTGTTTTCAGGTCATCGCTGATAGTAGGCAATACTGTTTGCGAACTCTGCAAGTACTTAGTCTTAAACACATCAAGCGTAGTGCCTGCAGGAATCAGTTTTTCTTTCAGCATGCCATCATACAACTGCTGCAACACACGCAACTCAACGCCTTGTCCTGGTTCTTTTATCAGGTACGAGGTAGTAATGTTCAATTGATTGTTAGTACCAATTGTTTTTACAATAGGACGCTCACCAAAATAAGTGTTCAATTTTTCACGTACGTCGTCGGTAGTGTGTTTCTCATCAAACTTGACAGTGTAGCTACGACCGCCCTTGAACTCTACGCCTTCGTCAAAACCAACCCAATAAGTACTAATGCTCAATAAGATGACAGACACAGTAATTACGTAAGTATATTTCCTTGCCTCAACAAATTTGAAGTGCGCCTTTTTGAATATTGATTTAGACAGGCCTGTGAAGTATTGGAAATGACGCTCTTTGCGTGTGTAGATATCTGTAACCAAACGAGAAACAAGGATACCGCAGAACAAAGAAAGCAATATACCTAAGAACTGAGTGGTTGCAAAACCTCTAACCGGACCAAGACCAAATACAAACAGTATGATAGAAGTAATCAACACAGTGATGTGACCGTCTAAAACTGGCGCATAAGAACGCTTGTATCCATCTTCCACCGCCTGTTTGTAGTTCTTACCAGAAGCTAACTCTTCCTTAATACGTTCAAAAATGATAACGTTCGTATCCACCGCCATACCTACAGTAAGCACCAGACCGGCAATACCTGCCATAGTCAATGTTGCATGCAAGGCAGACAATACGCCAACGGTAAATATAAGGTTGAGTATAAGAGAAATATCGGCGATGATACCGCCTGTGTTGTAGTAAATAAGCATCAGTACGAATATCACAACAAACGACAGCGTTAATGACATCATTCCTTTGTTGATGTTTTCAACACCCAACGTTGGACCTACAACCTGCTCTTGCACGATGTGCGCCGGAGCTGGCAATTTACCAGACTTCAAGATGTTTGCAAGGTCGCTTGCTTGCTCAGCTGTAAATGAACCCGAAATTTCTGTGTTACCTGTTGCAATTTCATTTTCAACGCGAGGGCAGCTATAAACCCTGTCGTCAAGTACTACCGCTACATAACCGCCAACACTCTTAGCAGTCATATCTTTCCAAATGCGCGCGCCAGTGATGTCCATTTCCATGTTAACGTCTGGCTGACCAGTTAGCGGGCTGAAATCTGCATGTGCGCCGGTAATATGGTCGCCTTCCAAACGTGCATTACCGCCAGGAGGCATTTTCAGTGCATACAATGTCAAACGTGAGTTAGGATCGTGGCTTCTTTCTGCATCATCTGCGCCATAAACGAAATGTACATTAGAAGGGAACTTGTTTTTGATAACATCGAGAGCAAGATATCTGTTCACTTTTGCAGTATCTCTTTTCAGTACAAAACCAACCTGAGGTCCAGTAAGGTAACCCAAATCCTGACTTGCATTAGGCATAACCAATGCGCTAAGTGGATACTTCTTCAATTCTTCCGCTTCCTTGCCTTTAGCCGAAGTATCGGTAGCAGCGCCTGCTTTTCCGCCGCCTGCCAACATATTCTTCAAGCTTCCGGTGTCGTTTGCAGCTTTAGCAGAATCTGAACCTGCTACTGCTTTGCCTGTAGAGTCTGTTGCTGTTGTGTCTTTCTCGCCAGCGAGGTAAGCAGCAAGCGTTTCGTTGGCTGCGCCCAACAATGGACCAATTTCTGCGTTGGTATAGGTTTCAAAAAACTGCAACTTAGCCGTTGCCTGCAAGTAGGTACGTACGCGCTCTGGATTGTGCACGCCAGCCAATTCAACAGTAATGATACCTTTCTTTTCATCAAGGTTTACGTTAGGATTGGCAACACCGAATTTGTCTATACGGGTTTTCAATACATTGTATGTACGCTTAACCGCATCAGACGCTTCCTTGTTCAATTTAGCCAACACTTGTGCGTTGGTAGAGTTAAGGTTGATTTCTTTATCAGATGGCTTAGTAAATAGGTAAGCCATGCTCTTACCCGGATTTTGCGATTCGTAGTTTTGACCGAATAATGCGATGAAATCAGCGTCGCTGTTTGCTTTTGCAGTATTCGCAGCGCCTATAGCTTTGTTCAATCCGGGGTCTCTCGGATTGTTAGACATTGACCTTACAAGATCGTCCAGACTAACTTCGAGCGTTACGTTCATACCGCCCTGAAGGTCAAGACCAAGACTCAACTCTTCTGCTTTTGCAGCCTGATAGGTGTACTTCTTCACGAGGGCGGAGAATATCACCTCGCCCTGCATGCTGTCGGTAATCGACTGATAGATGCTGTCGGTAATCTTGTCGGCACGCTCTTTCGATGCGCCCGCTGGAATCTGCGCAGATGCTACGCGCACTGCCTGCGCCCGCATTTTCTTTTCTTCGTTACGGACGATAACCGTTAAAGAAAGCTGGTACAGCGATATCAAAATCAGCGCGGCAGTAAAAAACTTCACCAAACCTTTTAGATGCATGGGTTGTTGTTAAAATTGTCTTAGTAATCTAATAAAAAAAATAGTCTGCACGGATTGAACATCCGAACAAACGGGGCGGCAAAGATAGGATTTAATATAAAAAAATAAAGCCCTAAGCAACTTTTAAATAAATTTCGTTAAAATTAATTTCCCAGCCAATGCCGTAAAGCACAAAATTGATTCGTAAATAACTGTAAATCAGCTATTTACACGCAAAAATAAGACTTCAGGAACACAAATGCTAATTTTGGGCTGGCACAAAAAATATTTTTAGACCCACTAAAAATCAAAGTGTTATAAAGTAAAAGTTAATGAAAATAAAACCCTAAAAGACAACTGCATGGACATATTATAAGGCTGCGCCGCCCATCGCTTGTTTAAGTAAGCTTCCCAAAATGTAGGCGCTCCATTGAGAAAATTGACAAAAACGGCAAATAAAGCTTGATTTAAGCGTACACTGCTATTTTGCGTTTCCACTAACACTTCACACAATTCCATCGTCATTATTTAATTGGGCCAATTTCTCAAAAAATCCTGCTCAATATTGAAGTATTAGATTATTTTTACCCAAAGAATGAAATCTGCGCCCCGGCGTGGGTTAAAATTGTACAATTATGATACGTAAAATTACACTCTTACTGCTGTTGCTCATTGGTTTGCACTCTGTCGCCGATGCTCAGGTTCGCGATTCTGTAACCATATCTATGCCTGCGTTTACAGACACTACCTGTCCCGGCACGCAGCTTACTTTTGTCGCCGTTCAAAGCGAGGACACTTTTACAGCTGTTAACTACCACTGGTACACTAATAACGTGTATACCGGCGTATTTATAGACACTTTTCGCACTTCTGCGCTTAGCGACGGCGACAGCGTATTCTGTATGCTAACCTTTACTAACAGTTTTGGTTTTCCAGACAGCAGCATGTCAAACGTAATTTACATATACCGTCGCACAGGCATTACCCCCCGCGTCATTGTATCATTAATAGCAGGTAGCAATCCGGATTGCGCTGGTTCTCCGCTTACCTTTCAGGCATATCCCGTTAACGGTGGATTGCGCCCACACTATCAATGGAAAGTGAATGGCGTTCCGGCTGTAGGCGATACTAACCTTACCTTTACGCGCATCTTCGGTGGATCGGACACTGTGTCTTGCGAAATGGTTTCGAGCGCTATGATGCCTTGTGCACCTCGCGACAACGATACCGTTCAATCTAACAGGATTCCTATTATACACATACACCTTACAGCGGGCGTTAGCATTATCACTACACGCAACCCTATTTGCTATGGCACAAAAGATACGTTTACAGCTACCCTCACTAACCCCGGCACTGGCTTCAGGGTTAGCTGGTATGTAGATAGCGCGTATATACCTGGCGCAGTAGGCAATGTATTCATCACCGATAGCTTGCGCGCTGGCACTCGCCTGGTGTATTGTGTATTAACTACGCCCGATTCTTGCATTATCAACGACACCGTAGTATCTAACGTTATTACAATGACGGTAATCCCACGCCGCCCAACTTCAGTTTCTGCAACGCTTATTCAAGGTTCTAATCCCGGATGTCTTGATTCTTTTGTAACGTTCAAGGGCACTTACACCAACTTCGGTACGGCACCGTCTTACTCATGGTATATAAATGGTGTGCAAGTGGCAATAGACACTACTATTTTCCGCTCGCTGTATGCCAATGGCGACCTCCTTACGTTTAAAGTATATGCTACCGATAACGGTTGCTACACTTCTGATACCATTACCACTCCTGCCGTATTGATGGTGCGCGACAGTACGCCGCCATTACCATGGATTTCTTTGATAGGCAATGTAATAGTAGCAACTACGGGCGGCCACTATACGTGGTACTACAGTACTACAAACACATATTCCGGCTCCCTTATCCCCGGCGCTACAGGTCAGGTTAACCACCCAACTGCTATAGGCTACTACTATTGCGTGCGCGATACAGGTAACTGTTTCTCTTTGCCTTCTAACATCATTTACATCTCTCTGCTGAAAGTAAATGAACTGAGCAAAGACGACGTAAAAATATACCCCAACCCTACTACAGGTATCCTGAATCTGGATTTTGGTGGACAGCTTGTAAACCGCAAAATGGATATTTACAATATGGTAGGTCAGGGTTTGTTGCATCAGGAAATAAACAGCAAATCGCACTACGAAACTGATTTGTCGTATTTGCCCGAGGGTAACTATATAGTAGTGTTGCGTAACGAAGAAGGTACTTCTGCTACTTACCGCATTACCTTATCTAAATAGTACGCCACTTTAAACTGCATCTTTCAAACAGCCGCCCCACAAGGCGGCTGTTTATATTTTGAAACCTGACAGGTTGTGCTTACTTTGGCTACACAAACCGGCATAATGTAGCCGGCACAAAACTAACTAATGGCTAAACCAACACATAAAGAACAACAAGCCGCCGACCAAGTTGTGCAGACGAGTACAACGCCAAAGCCCGATTTCTGGCATTCGTTTCGGTTGCAGGCTATGTTGCTGGCGCTACTGTCGATAATCTTTTATGCTAATACCTTCACGCACGAGGCCGCGTTCGACGATATGATGGCCATTTCTGAAAACCAGTACGTGCAGCAAGGCGTGGCAGGAATACCCTCAATACTTACTACCGATGCTTTTCAAAGCTACCTGGAACACAAAAACGGTAGCAACCAGCTCGCCGGCGGCCGCTACCGACCTTTGTCGCTGATTACCTTTGCCATAGAACAGCAACTAATGGGCGCTTCGCCCGAGACCGAAACGAGCAATGAAAAAGAAGCCCGGATAGCCGCCCAAATGCACCCGCGACATATGATCAATGTATTGCTCTATGCGCTATCTGTAGTAGTGTTGCTGGCATTGTTGCGGTATGTAGTGTTTCCAGACAGCCCTGTGGCTGCATTTGTGGCCGCCCTCGTTTTTGCTATTCATCCATTACATACAGAGGTGGTAGCCAATGTGAAAAGCCGCGACGAAATACTGTCGGTTCTTTTTATATCGCTCACATTTATCAAGACGTTCAAATATTACGACAATCGCAAAACAGGCGATTTAATTATGGCTTTGGCTTGCTTTTTCCTGGCTTTATTGTCTAAAGAATATGCCGTTACGCTGGCGGTGTTAATACCTCTATCTTTCTTCATTTTCCGTAATGCTACGTTACCTGCATCGCTCAAAGCATCGGCTATTTATCTTGCGCCGCTGGCATTGTATATACTGCTACGTCAGGCATCGGTAACAGAGATGGCGGAGGGCGCCGAAAAAAATGTACTCAATAACCCCTACCTGTATGCTACTCCGGCGCAGAAACTGGCTACCGAAATACAAGTATTGCTACAATATCTGAAGTTACTGATACTGCCCCACCCCCTCATTGCCGACTATTCTTACCGGGCTATACCCTACGCATCTTTTGCCCATCCGTTGGTTTGGGTGTCGGGCGCGGTATATTTGGGTTTTACGGGCGCTATGGTTTGGCTGGTTAATAAGCGGCATCTGCTTGGTTTTGCTCTTGCGTTGTATTTACTCAATTTACTACTGGTGTCCAATCTGCTTGTAGATATTGGAGCGCCCATGGGCGAACGACTCATTTACCATTCCTCCATAGGCTTTTGCATAGCGCTTGCCTGGGCGGCAGGGCAATGGATAAACAACAGCAAGACGGCGCTAACTGCTTTGGCAGTAGCGCTAACCGCTATAACTGCGGCTGCGGGATATGTGGTAATAGACCGCAACAAAGACTGGAAAAACTCGGAAACGCTGTTTATGGCCGATGTAAAAAAATCGCCGGACAATGTGCTGATGAACAATAATGCCGCCGCAGGCTGCATGGCCAATGCAAAACGCGCTACCGACCCCGCCGAGCGTAAAGAATGGTTTGTAAAAGCCATAAACTATTTCGACAAGGCTATTGCCATATACCCGAGCCATATGCTGGCTCACCTGAACCGCGGCCTTAGCTACTTTAATATGGGCCAGCCATATCGTGCTCTGCCTGATTGGGATACAGTGCGCAAATACAACCCTACGCAACCCAATCTGGACAACTACTTTACCTTTGCCGCAAAATATTGCTACAGCGAGGGCGGCCGCCTATCCGCTGCTGGCAAAACCGATTCGGCAA
Organism: uncultured Flavipsychrobacter sp.; assembly: GCA_964561325.1. Lineage (GTDB taxonomy): Bacteria > Bacteroidota > Bacteroidia > Chitinophagales > Chitinophagaceae > Nemorincola. The sequence continues at coordinate 3,783 of CAZLPE010000009.1, read as the reverse complement.
TATATGTGTATAAACTGGGTGTAGACGCTGCGCCTGCGCTGCCGGAAATGTGGTATCAGCTTGCAGCGGCATATATGCGCAGCGGCGATGCGCCGAACGCGCTAAAAAGCATAGAGCGCGCCAATGTGCTGTCGCCCAATACGCCCGATATCCTGAAACTTAAAGAACAAATAATGACTGCAGGTAAATAACTGCAATAATCAATACAATGACAACATCCGTACAACTGAGATTAATTGCAATAATAGCTTTATTATGGCCGGCCATGCCGGCACACGCCCAGAATGTAGACAGCCTGCGCATGGTGCGCGCTTCAGGGCTGTTTGCACAAAAACAATACGACGCCGCGCTAATGGTAATAGACTCTATGGTGGCCGATGCCCCCACCAATGTAGACTATATGAGATCTAAAGCCGTGGCGCTGAAAATGATGAACCGTAATGCAGAAGCCGCTAAAACAATAGACCGGTTTTACGAACCCCAAAACGACAATACCGCCGCCTTCCTGCTACTGCGCGCACGCTGGAAAAAATCGGCAACGCTGAACCGGGAAGCGCTGGCCGACTATACCGCAGCTCTGGAAAAACAACCGATACCCGACTCGCTGCACAAAATAATATTGCTGGAAAAAGCAAACCTTGCGTACAACATGCAAGACTATACCCCAGCCCACGACGCCCTGCGCCATGCGCTGAAAATAGATAGCGCCAACCTGGAGGCGCTGCTACTGATGTGCAACCTGCTGAACCAGCAGAAAAACACTAAAGACATTCTCCCCTACCTGCAGCGCGGCCTGAAGCTATACCCAAAATCGGCATTGCTGCTGGGCAATATGGCCTACCGATACCAAAACATGGAACAATTTGCCAAAGCTATAGAGTACAGCAATAAAGCGCTGGCCATAGACCCAAAAAATGCCTACCTGCTCAATACCCGCGGCTACCAAAAATACCGCAACAAAGACTACGAAGGCGCCATAAAAGACATGACCAAGGCCATAGAGCTGGAACCCCAATACTCGTACGCCTACAAAAACAGAGCCCTGGCGCTAATAGCCCAACGCAAAAAAGACAAAGCCTGCGCCGACCTGCAAACGGCTATAGACAAAGGTTTTACCCAAAAGTGGGGATCGGAAGCGCTGGATCTGCAACGGCAAAACTGCGGCAACTAAACGCTGCAACGCCTGCCCGTTACTGATACTTCCAGTTGCGCCCCTTGCCGTCGCGCAGCCACGCTATGGCCTGGGCCATACGCTTCTGGCGGGTAGCCTCGGTTTTTGCATCTACAAGCCACTCTATATACTCTTTGCGGTGTGAATAGCTAAACTTTTCGAATTGCGTTTTGGCAACGGGCTCCTGTTCCAGCGCAGCTAAAAACCATTCGGGCGTTGCCAGCAATGCCTGTTCGCTTGCATCGGGTTTGGGCTTACGCGGCATTTTTTTGCCTTCTTCGTTCAGTTGCATGGCCGATTTTATCAGCGAGCTCAGCACATCGTCGGGCGGCAGATCTGTTAGCGAGGCTATGCGGCCCAAATGCCCCATGCTCTCGCGGTCTTTTATAGTCAGCGCGCCCATGGCGTCATCCATCAGCGCCGCCTTCCAAAAGCCAAAGGCGCAATGCGCTTTGAAAGCCGCCATGCTGCATAGCACAGCCCCTTTGTACATAAAATGCGGAAAACTCCACTTCCAGCCCTCCTCCACATCGGGACAAGCCTCGTGCACCAGGGCGCGCAGGTGGGCGAGTATGGGCTGAGCAAAAGGCGCGGCGGCGGCAATGTATGCGTCTATTCGGGCATCGGTAGGCATATTGTAGATTTTTGGGATGCAGCAAAAATAATAGTTTGCAGCAAACGACGATAAACTATACATAAGCAAAGGGCAGACCATCAGCCTGCCCTTTGCACAAAGTATATTCCGGTACCTGCGGTCTAATCTTCCCAGTACTCTACGCCATTTGCATCTACATACCCCAGTTCGGTATCGTCGTCGTCATCGCCGAAAGCGATCTCCACAAGGGCCAGACCATTGCAATAATCATCAAACACATCTTTATATTTCAGCGCAACCACCAACTTGCCGGTAGTGTCTATAAATCCCCATTTTTCGTCTTTGCACACAGCCGCCCTGCCTTCAGAAAACTCGTGCGCCCAGTCGTAATCGTGAGGCACAACCAACTTGCCGCTTGCATCGCGGAAACCAAACCGCTCATCAATGTCTATATCTATAGTCAGTCCGTCGTAAAAAATATCGTCTTCAGGCTCCGGCACTACATTGCCCATTTTATCTATACAAACCTCATCGCCTTTCAACTCTGCCTGCGACACACCCTGCACAAATGGGCAAACCATATCGTACTTCAGCGGTATCACCACTTTGCCCTGCTTGTTGATAAAGCCATACAAACCGTTTTTTTCCACTATAGCCAGTCCGTCTTTGAAGTCCTCGGCATCATCGTAGGTCAGCGGCACCACTTCTTTACCCGTAGTATCTATATACCCATACTTACCCTTGCGCTCCACCACTGCCAGACCTTCTTTAAAAGCTCCGCCAAAATCGTATTTGTACGGAATAGTCATTTTGCCGGTAATGTCTATGTAGCCCACCTTTTCTTTGAGCATCACTGCCGCCAGCCCTTCCGAAAACGCATTGGTGTTTTCGTATATGCAGGGTATTACTATCTGCTTGTCTGGCGTGCAATAGCCATGCTTATCTTTTTTGCGGTACGGATACAGTACGGCGGTTGTATTGCCGGGCGCTACCGCATTGCCATTATCGTTGTTCATAAACAGTTTTGTTTTATGCCGCAAAAATAACCACAAATACTATGGGTAGGGCGGCAAAATATCTTGCTTAAAGGTTAAAAAGCCAGCCGGGCATTAGCTGCAGCAGCCGGGCGCGCAACAAGCCGCCGGTTTTTCGGCATATACCGTTATGCTGTATATGCCTGTGCCGCTGTTTCTAAACGCTTCTATCTCGGCCTCGGTCAGGTAGGCGCTCAGTATATCTGCCGGCACTATTATTGCCTTCTCTTTCTGCACCTGTATATGCGCAAACCCGCTGTCGGCTATAATATCCAGATACTCCTGCTTTTGTATGGCGCCCGATATGCAGCCTGCATACATCTCGGCGGCATGCCTTAGTTTATCGGGCAGTTGGCCTACCAACACCACATCCGATATGCTGAAATGCCCACCGGGCTTCAGTACCCTGAATATCTCTTTTACTACGTTGCGCTTATTAGGCACAAGGTTCAGCACGCAATTGCTCACCACCACATCGGCCACGCCGCCGCCCAGCGGCATGCGCTCTATATCGCCCTGCCTGAACTCTACATTGTTGTAGCCCAGCTTGTCGGCATTGGTGCGCGCTTTTTCTATCATAGCCTCTGTAAAGTCTATGCCAATTACCTTGCCGGTATCGCCCGCCAGGGCCCGCGCCACAAAACAATCGTTGCCGGCGCCGCTACCCAGGTCTACCACGGTATCGCCCTTTTTTATTTGCGCAAATTCCGTAGGCAGGCCGCAACCCAACCCCAGATCGGCATCGGCGGTATAACCCTGTAGTTGGGTATAGTCGTCGCTCATTATGTTGTATACCTCTGTGCTGCAGCCGCCGGCCCCGCAACACGAGCTGCGGTTTACACTGCTGTCTTGTAGCGCTATTTCGCTGTATTTCTGCTTTACCAGTTCTTTCAGTTCTTGCTCTGTTTGCATAATGGTCTATTTTATTGTTTCATTGCAATATTACGATAAAGATTTGACATAGTGAAGAAATATTTTTTTAG
>CAZLPE010000008.1:37577-58584 GCA_964561325.1 uncultured Flavipsychrobacter sp. | reverse complement strand
GGATTCGAACCAGTTTACCAAAGACTTACTTGCTTTGAATACATTTATGGGCACTATTGGGGAAGTATGAGTAACAATTGGAAAGAACTAGCAAATAGTTGCCGGTAGTTGGCTGGACAACTTTCGAACTCAATTATGAGCTTTCTTTAGCATTGCAGCGCGTGGAATATCTTTGTTTAGCAAAATAAAACTACATGACATCTACTTATAAAAATTGCCAATCTTGTGGAATGCCTTTGAAGCGTGACGAAAAAGGTGGAGGAACAAACGCTGACGGAAGCAAAAGCTCTATGTATTGCTCTTACTGCTTTGACAAAGGCGAGTTCATTTACAAAGGAGATAATGTGTATGACTTTCAAGAGTATTGTAAACAAAAAATGATAGAAAGCGGACATTCTAAATTTTTCTCTTGGCTATTCACAAGAGGAATGAAAAGGTTAAGCAGATGGCAAAACAAAAATGTAATTGAGAAGTAAGGTTGGAAACCTGGACACCTTTTTGACACCCGATTGGACGCCCAGAAGGTAAAAACGCATGCTTTTGTGGTGGTCCACCGGCGAAGTAAAAAACTTTGGTGAAAGTGGGCGAAACGTGATATCTATGGCGGTAAAAACAAGAAAGCTCAGCTAACGCTGAGCTTTCTCTCCGTCGGGGAGACAGGATTCGAACCTGCGACCCCCTGGTCCCAAACCAGGTGCGCTACCGGCCTGCGCTACTCCCCGATTACTCTTAATCGGCTTACCGGTTATCTGTTGCCAGATATTTTTAAGATTCGACTATCTCTAATCTCTTCTTATGCTAAACCAGCGGTGAGGGCGAGATTCGAACTCGCGGTACACTTTAAGGCGTACGACAGTTTAGCAAACTATTGGATTCGGCCACTCTCCCACCTCACCTCAACTTACAATCTCTTGTTTGTTGCGTCCCCGCTGTAAGGGAGTGCAAAGATACGCAAGGTTTTCAGATAAACAAACTTATTTGCCAATTTCGGGATTTTTTTTCAAAGAAAATTTGCTGTAATCCGTTGCTACCAACGCTTTCCTATCTGAATACCTACGTATAAGTCAATGAAATACGATGTAGGCTTCTGATTAGCCAGCAACGGAAGCTCCTGACCGTAATATTCTACGTTAAGCCCGGTCTCTACGCCAAGGGCAGTTTTCTTATTCGCAGAGAAATCAAAGTGCATACCTGTTTTAAAATGCCCACCGGGCACTATAACTACCTCATCTATTCCCTTACTAAAGCCCGCATTGCCCTCAATAAGACTTTGATCGAGAAAAGCAGCTTTGTTGTTGTCTTTGTACTTTATGGCCGACGGATCGCTGTATACATTAATGTAGTAAGGCTTTAACGCACCTACAGATACACCGAATGCGTTGACCCAATGTATAGATACAGACCCCGGATCTGGCTTGCCTACCAGCATCCTTCTAAATCCGTAGCCCAATTTCAACGCATAAAAATTATTGATCTTTCCGTATATATAGGTATTACTACCCGCGCCGCTGGCGCTCACCCCTTCCACCTTTTGCTCTCGCGGATCTTTCTTCTCTGTAAACTCCAGTTGATAGAAGCGCACATTGCTAAACATATCGCTCTGGCGTGGGTTCTTTGCCTTCAGTTTGCCCAAATCCATAAATATACTCCAGCCATTACTATTAAGCCTCAGACCGCCTGCAAACTCCTGCGATATCGCCTTGGGCGCTTTAGGCTTAACGTAAGCAAACTTGGGTTCTTTTTTTTGAACGGTATCTGCTGTCGTATTTTTGCTTTGAGCGCAGGCAGCCTGCTGTATAGCACAGCAAGCCGACAATACTATCAGTTTTTTGATTATACCTTTCATACAAATTTCAAAGCGTAAGTTACTGTTTTTTTCGAATATAGCAGATTACCTAACATTTTTTTATCGTTTTTCACACTTTATCGTCGAAAAAAAAGCCTCAATTACCTAAAAACAATACCGCCAAAAAAGCGAGATGCTTCACAAAGAGGAAATAGCTGTATTTTTACCAAAAAACATCCATGACCTCTGAAGTAGTATATAACGGCCACTTACGCACTACAGCAACTCATTTGCGCTCCGGAAGCGTGATAGAAACCGACGCCCCCGTAGACAACAAAGGCAAAGGCGAACGTTTTTCTCCTACAGACCTTGTGGCAACAGCCCTTGCTCAGTGCATCGTTACCACACTTGGCTTGGCAGAAAGCACGCACGATATCAATATTCTAGGCGCTGTATGTCAGGTAGAAAAAATCATGACTGCTAACCCACGAAAGATCGGTGAAATAAAAATCATCATCAGCTTTCCCCAAAGCGCCCCGTTTACAGATAAGGAAAAGATCAAAATAGAACACATAGCCAATACCTGTCCGGTACACCAAAGCCTGCACCCCGATTGTATACGCACCATTATATTCAACTGGCCTGAATAACTTAATAGAGCTTCAGCGAATGCATAATGGTGTCTGCTATGCCTAAACTTTCCTGAACACGTTTGTCGTCATATATAAACGATACCTGTATCTCCGCATCCCGGTGATGAATAAAATAAATCAGGCAACGATTCAATCGATCGTACATTGTTCGCGTTGTAAAATGCAGTACCGTCGTTTTATCGGGATAGTACTTCGATGCCCGGCATTCAATAACACGTAGCGTAGTATCTTCGCGATAGCGTTGTAAATCGCGCTCCAGACTTTCTTTTGTGCAATCCAGATAACTCTTTATATCCGTAAATCTGCTTTTTCGCGCAGTTACTACAATATATATATTTTCGCGCTCATTAAAGTACGACAATTCTACCGGCTGCTGAACAATGGTATCTGTAGGCTGCTGCTTAAACCCATCGGGTAGCAATAAGGTAAATCTGTAGTCCTCGATTTTCACCTGTTGCTGACAAAATACTTGCCCACCCGAACACAATAGACCGAGTGACAATAATATCTGTAATACAAGCTTGTTCATCATTTGCCTTACTATAGTGTGTAGATACTATATACAATTTGCCCGGCAAAGGAAGTAAGATTTATTTATTAAGCACATAATTTTCGTCAGCCAGGTGCGTAAAAAAGCTGTCCATTAACCACGAGCGCCAAATAGCATGCTGCCTATTCGCACCATCGTACTCCCCTGCTCTATCGCCAGCTTGTAGTCGCCGCTCATACCCATAGAACATATCGAAAACCAAGGTTTGTTGAAAAATGCGCTATCGCTCAGGTGAATGAAAAAATTGTGAAGTCTATAAAACTCAGATTTGATCTTCGCCTCATCGTCTGTATTAGTAGCCATACCCATTAATCCGCATATCCTCACATTTTGCATATATTCGGTTTCCGCTTCATACTGCTCAGCTATCACCAGTATTTCTTTTTCATCAAGGCCAAATTTTGTTTCTTCATCTGCTATGTGCATTTGTAGCAGCACATCTATTACGCGGTTGTGCTTAAGCCCTTGCTTGTTTATTTCTTCAAGCAGCTTATAGCTATCAACGGCATGTATCAGGTTTACAAATTCGGCTATATATTTTACCTTATTGCTTTGCAAGTGACCTATGTAGTGCCATTTTATATCTATTGGCATCTGGTTATGCTTATCAACCAGCTCTTGCACATAATTTTCGCCAAAGTGGCGCTGCCCCAAATCGTATAACTCCTGAATATCTGCTACAGGTTTAGTTTTAGATACAGCCACCAGGGTCACTCCTTTTTCCTTAAACTCATCAACCAAACCACTCCAAACCCCTTTATTAATCATAAATCCTAATATTGTTCTTGTTCGTTCGGAAAGTCTTTCGATTTCACGTCTGTTATGTATTTTTTCGTTGCGTCTTTCATGTCCTCATACAGATTCATGTATCTACGCAAAAATCTTGGTGAGAAATTTTTTGTAATGCCGAGCATATCGTGCATTACCAGCACCTGGCCATCTACCTGATTGCCTGCGCCAATGCCAATAACAGGAATGTTTAATAAGCTGGCAACCCTACCGCCGAGCGCTGCGGGTATTTTTTCGAGCACCAGCGAAAAGCAACCGGCATCTTGCAGTAGTTGCGCATTACGCAATAGCGCTTCGGCCTCTTCTTCTTCTTTAGCTCTTACTGCATAAGTGCCAAATTTATATATAGATTGCGGTGTAAGCCCCAAATGGCCCATTACTGGCACTCCGGCGCCTGTTATTCGTTTTATACTATCGCACACCTCTTCACCACCTTCCAGCTTAATACCATGGGCGCCGGCTTCTTTCATAATTCTTATCGCCGAATTGAGCGCTTCTTTACTATTACCCTGATAAGAACCAAATGGCAAATCAACGATTACAAGGCAACGCTGACAGGCTCTTATAACGCTTTGGGCGTGGTAAATCATTTGATCGAGCGTTATGGGCAAAGTTGTTTCATGTCCTGCCATAACATTGCTTGCAGAATCTCCTACAAGTATCACATCAATACCTGCGTCGTCGAAAATTCTCGCCATCGAAAAGTCGTATGCGGTTAACATACTTATTTTTTCGTTGCGGTTTTTCATCCATTGTAGTGTATGGGTGGTAACGCGCTTTATCTCTGAGTGTGTCGACATATATGTATGATCTCCGCCTTTTTATCGACATTTATTTAATACACAATCGTAATAAATGAATGCTCCAGACAGCGATAATTTAGACTGTAAATGTAGTAATTAACAACGAATAACAAGGCTATACGCTTACCTACAACATTTTATCAGCCTTGTTTCCAGCCCTCACAATTTATTACTTATTGCTACCAGCATACTTATTAGGTACAACTACAATAAATTTGCTTCCTACTCCCGGCTTCGATTCAAGCGTTATTGTGCCTTCAAGTTTTATAACGTTTTGCTTTACAATGTATAATCCCAATCCGCTGCCTTCGGTTTTATTGGTATTTCTATAAAACATTTCAAATACTTGTTGAAACTTATCTTCAGGTATACCCTCTCCATTATCCTCTACAGTAAACACTGCATTGGGTCCCTCTATTCTGAAAACAAACTTGACAAACGAAGCCACTTGCTCTCTGCGGTACTTCACTGCATTGGTGATGAGGTTACTTAAAATAGTAACAATGCTCAACTTATCGGACGCAAATTTTTGTTCACTATCTATCTCAGCAATCATTGCTACAGAATCAAATCCGTCGATATAGCTGATACCTTCTACTATTCCCTCATAAATTGCTTTAATGTCCAGCAATTCACAATTCACCTTTATTCGTTTTGTGCGCGAAAACTCAAGTATTCCTTTTATCACATTGTCGAGCTTCAATATGCTCGATTTCATCATGCCCAAGTACGACTTTGCATCGGCGTTGTCCAACACAATGTCTTGAGTAATATTTATTAATCCAAGTACAGATGTCAATGGCGCTCTCAAATCGTGACTGGCGCTGTACACAAAACGATCGAGCTCTGAATTAATAACTTGTAGTTCGGCGTTCTGATCACGGAGTATTCGTTCAGCATTTTTGCGTTCAGTAATATCTCTGCTTACAGAAATGATACCGTCTGTATCTAAATCTATTTTCAATAACGAACTATTCACTTCGAATGGCACTACCGCGCCATTACCATTCATCAGATTTACTTCTATTAGTTGCGAAGTATTATATCCCCTTTTTACTTCCACCAATCTTCGCCTGATGGTGTCGCTACTATCTTCTGGTATAAACTCAAAAATATTTCTGCCTCTGTAGTTTTGCTCTGTCAATCCAAAAAACTGAATTCCTACATTATTCATATAATCTATATTTCCGTCGAGCGAAAAGGAAACGATCATATCATGCGCAGTTTCGGCCAGCAATCTGTATTGCGATTCGCTTTTGCGCAATTTGTCCATAAGTAAAAAAGAATCCAGACTGCGTGCAAAACGCTCGGCTATCTGCTTAAAAAGCCGCCTTTCATCTTCAGTCCAATTGCGCGAATGCGAACATTGATGTAGCCCCAAAAGCCAGGGTTTGCCCTTTTTAGGGTGCACTGCTATGCCCAAACCAGCTTTAATAGAGTATGCAGTTGCCATTTCCGGCATTGCCTGCATAATCTCTTGTTCATTTACGCCAAAGGGCTCCATGGCCGAAAGCGCCAAGTTGAAAACCGCTGCATATTCCGGTGTAACCTCCATTTCGGCGCCTATTTCGAAAGCTCCTTTAAATTCGGGTCTTGTCACCTCCATGGGCACAATGCAAGTTTTTGCCTCCGGATCGCAAGGATAAAGCAGCCAAGCGCGGTCTGAGCCAAAAATGTTCAATAACACCTGCAACATTTCTCTATTCAGGGCAACCATATCGTCGTTGGCGCCAGTACGTTGCAGTATATCGCTTACTTTGTCTAATCCTTCCAGAAACTTTACAGAATCGGCCAATGCCGCCTCGGCTTTTTTCCGGTTGAGCATACCTGCAATAACATCTGCTGTCGCCTCTAAAAACTGGACTTCTTTATTGCTAAAAATATGCCCATGGTTCAAATAAACAACAATCACACCCAACGTTTCGCCCTGGTATATTATCGGTACATTATAATGACCATGTGCCTGTATATCGCCTATTTGCTTTTCGTGCAAATGGTTGATACAGTTAGTAAAGATCGTTTTACCGCCCAACGCCGCCTTGCCGCAAATACATTCGCCGAATCTGACATTCGCGCACGATTTCTGCAACTGTTCTGGCATGTTAATTTGACAAGTAAGCGTCAACACTTCGCGCGACTCATCTGACAAAAATATACCGCCCTTGTATTGTAGATCTATAAATGGAGCCTGCAACACAATTTCAAGAATCTCGTTTAAGTTGTCTTTTACCGGGCTGTTATTTAGCGAAACCTTTAATATTCTGTTTAGCTCCTGTTGGGCGCTATGATTATGTTGTTGTTCTATTTCGGCTTTTTTTCTTTCAGATACATCCCTACCCACAATAACCAATGCCTCCCGGTGATGCAGCTCATTAAATACAGGCACTTTCAACACCTCGTAATGGTGCAATACGCCCAAATCGTCCGGAATTATTTCTTCACCTCGCGACAAGGTACCAGCATCCCAAGCAACTTTATCGCTTTTTTCGCAATACAGTAAGTATTCAAACAACTCAGGGCTGAGTTCGGCAATTTCATGGTCAGATTTATCTACCCAATCCTTATTTTCAAGTCTGAACAGCTTTCTTGCCACTGAATTAATCACTTTCCACTTCCCAAGGCCATCCTTCAATATTATGGCGTCCGGTAGCGCCTCTATCAGGGCCTGCAATCGTTCCTGATTCAGTTTAGACAACCTGTTCGTAGCTACGTTTTCTGTTATATCCATCGAATATATTCTAAAAACGTCTCTATCCAGTATATAATGTATGGATTGCCTGTACCAACTTCCATTTATTTCCACATCGCGATAGTCCATCCCCTTTGATATACCTTCCAGAAATGGATGCTTATTTTCCAGGTTATACAAGTCTGGAAAAAGCGTTTGCGCAGTTGGATTGGCATACAACACTATTCCTGTGCTGTTAAATTCCACTATCGGCGTTTTATTGTATTCCGGGATGGTAGCAAGAAACTTTATCTTTTGTTCGTTCCTTTTCCGTTCTGTCAAATCAGTTATTATACCGCCATAGTATACTTCGTCGCCTACTTTCCACGACGATATTGTTACTTCCAGCGGTATCGTTTCTCCTTTTTTATTTATACCGTCTGCCTCCACCTTCAAGCCAATATATTCCTTCCCAAAACAAGCCTCATTAAATTCGGTTTGTTGCTGGTTAAGTAGCTGTTGGGCCATTAGCTTCTTACATGGCTTTCCTATAATTTCATGTGGCTCCCACCCAAATATGTTAGTAGTAGCGGAATTGCAGTATTGAATATTGTAGTCGTGATCAATTATTATTACTGCGTCAGATATACCTTCAATTACTGCGTTAAATCTGGCAAGATTCTCCTTCAGGCTGGTTAAGGCCTGTTTTTTGTCGGTAATGTCTACTACTGTACCTTGAAAACTTATCGGCTTGCCTGTCTCATCCCTTATAATTGATGTAAAATCATAAACATACCGAACCGAACCATTGGCATGCATAATTCTGTATTCCTGTTCAAAATTATCTAAACCTGCGGCCGTAAAACTTTTCACTTCAGTCTTAATACGTACAAGATCGTCTGGATGAATAAGCGCATCATAGGGCGTCTCCTGACCTATCAGATGGTCGGCTGTGTATCCAAACTGTGTAAAAACGTTTGGGCTGACATAATCAATAATCCAGGTATAATCTGGCCTCCATTTGAAAATAACTGTCGACCCACCAGAAAAAAGACCCTTTACCTCTATTATCGGAGAAGGAATTTTTGCCCTGTATTCTGTAAGAGTGATCTGATAATTTGGAACATTATCTTCATTACCCAGAAAATAAATCTGCATTTTATAATCAGCCATATAGCCCGGCGCTGGAGAAACTATGATACCCAATTCAGTATCTACATTTGCGCCAACCGATAATACGTTTTTCAAAGAATCAATTCTATACTCTTGATTTTCAATAATATAGAATGGCAAATCAAAAAAATCAGTTCCAATCAGTTTATCTGCAACTATGTTAAATAGTGTGTTCCCTTTTCTGTTCGAGAACTTTATCAATCCATATTGGTCGACAACATATATTTCACACTTTAGCCTGCTGATAATTTCGTCAAACCATTTACCGGAACGAGTCATAAATATATTTTTCAATAAAAACTACTGCATATTAAAAACTGACGCCTATACAACGCAGCTCTGTAAAAAAGCCCCGTTGCATAAAACGCCAACCAACATAACAAATTACCAAATTTATTTTGATAATTTATATGACTAATGTCAGGAAAATCAACGAGAAAACAAAATAATGGCTATCATATCTAACAAAGCAACTACATATATTTTTCTATAGCGCGTATCGAATAGCTGTATCAGTTTGGAGTACACCTACGGTAGCTGCAGCAACGCTTACAGCATCGCCAAAGCCTGCTATTTGTTAATTATTACGGCTACAATCTAGACCTTCGCATTTTACGACGGGACATTAAATAACTTTGAACTATCTTTGTACTAGTCATTAAGTCAATTGAAGTAATATAACGGGCTATATCTGAGTTTGAGAAAATTCATCATAAATATGATTTTGGTTTTTACAGCGCTCAACACTGTAACACTTAATCAATTTTCTAAACTACCGTTGTTAGTTGTTCACTACATAGACCATTGGCAAAGAAACCACGAAGTGTCCATCGCCGATTTTCTGGACATGCATTACGGAGGACATGACATTAACGACAAAGACGATGAGCAAGACAAGCAACTACCGCTCAAAAGTTTTAGCCCTACCGCTATTCATGCCTACACAGTACCCGAAAACGAGTCTTTTGTATTATCGCCGCCGTTTTTTTCTATTGTCAAAAACACTCCGTTAGTACGTTCCCTTTTCTTCCCTATACAGGTTGCATCCTGTTTATTCCGGCCACCCCGAGCATTAGCGTAATGCTATCCAGGTTGTTTGTTTTTCCCATCTCCAAATTGATGGGAAAACGATTACGTTAATTATTTCAACAATACATTTATGCTCAATAAAATCATTAGCTTTTCTATAAAAAATAAGCTGATCGTTGTTTTGTTCGTACTGGCTTTAATAGGCTGGGGCGCGTACGAGACAACAAGACTACCAATAGATGCCGTACCTGATATTTCAGACAATCAAGTACAGATAATTACCGTTTCTCCGGCTTTGGGAGCGCCAGATATAGAGCGCCTCATCAGCTTTCCGGTAGAACAAGCGATAAGTAGCATTCCGGGCATGAAACAAATTCGGAGCTTTTCACGATTCGGGCTGTCATTAGTTACCATAGTATTCAACGAAGATGTAGATATATATTGGGCTCGCCAGCAAGTAAGCGAAAAATTGCAAGTAGCTCAACGCGACTTTCCAGCCGGCATAGGCTCACCAGAAATGGCGCCAGTATCCACCGGACTTGGCGAGATATATCAGTACGTTGTTAGGCCAAAGCCGGGCTATGAGGGCAAGTTCGGCCCAATGGAGCTACGTACGATACAAGACTGGATAGTGCGCAGGCAACTATTGGGAACACCGGGCGTAGCAGAAGTATCAAGTTTTGGCGGCAAACTGAAACAATACGAAATAGCCGTAAAACAGGAACAGTTGAAAGCTTATCGGCTGACAATAGGACAGGTTTTTGAAGCGCTTGAGAAAAACAACCAAAACACCGGTGGAGCGTATATAGAAAAAGGCCCTACCGTGCTGTATATACGCAGTGAAGGGCTGGCCACATCGCTCGCAGACATAGAAAAGATTGTAGTGAAAACACTGGACGATGGAGCGCCATTGCTGATGAAAAATGTGGCAAATGTTCAGTTTGGCTCGGCTATTCGGTACGGAGCCATGACCTACAACGACAAAGGTGAAGTAGCCGGCGCTGTTGTAATGATGCTCAAGGGAGAAAATGCATCGGTGGTGATTAAAAAGGTTAAAGAAAGGATTCAGCAGATACAAAAAATGTTGCCTGAGGGAGTGGTAATTGAAGCGTTTCTTGATAGAACAAAAATGGTAAATAATGCCATTAAAACAGTGGAAACCAACTTATTGGAAGGAGCGTTGATTGTAATTTTTGTTCTTGTTTTCTTCCTCGGCAATTTTCGAGCTGGACTGATCGTTTCATCGGTAATACCGCTTTCTATGCTCTTTGCCATTATTCTTATGAACAAGTTTGGCGTTGGCGGTAATCTCATGTCTTTGGGAGCAATAGATTTCGGCCTTATTGTAGATGGCTCGGTAATAGTAGTTGAAGCTATTTTGCACCGTTTTTCTCACTCCCGACAATTCAAGTCTATGGGTTTGATATCGCAGAGCGACATGGACAACGAAGTCGGCGTATCTACAGGCCATATGATTAAATCGGCGGTCTTTAGCCAGATAATTATACTCATCGTATATCTGCCCATTTTATCCCTTCAGGGCATTGAGGGCAAAATGTTCAAGCCTATGGCGTACACCATTGCGTTTGCCATATTGGGCGCATTCTTGCTATCTATAACTTATGTACCTATGATGGCGGCTCTGTGCCTGAACAAAAAACTAAACCATAATAAAACAGTGGCAGATAGATTTATGGCATGGCTGGAAAGAAAATATCAGCCGCTGCTCCGTAAAGCAATGGTGTTTCCCAAAGCCATAATAGCCACTACCCTGGTTCTGTTTGCGGCGGCTACATTTATTCTTACCGGTATGGGCGGCGAATTTATGCCGCAGCTCGAGGAAGGTGACTTTGCGGTGGAAACCCGACTACTTACGGGCAGCAACTTAAGCAATACCATAAAATCGACGCAGCAGGCAGCCAAAATCTTGAAGGAACAATTTCCTGAAGTTACAAAGGTGGTGACAAAAATTGGTAGCGCAGAAATACCTACCGACCCAATGCCTTTTGAAGCGGGCGACATGATGGTTATTCTAAAAGATAAAAAAGAATGGACCTCTGCTAAAACATTTAGCGAATTGAGCGCAAAAATGACCAAGGCATTGGAGGCAGTACCGGGTATTAGCGTTGGATTTCAGTTTCCGGTGCAAATGCGATTTAATGAACTCATGACCGGAGCTCGTCAGGATGTAGTGTGTAAGATATTTGGCGAAAATCTGGATAGTCTGACCAGTTATGCGCAAAAGCTACACGAGATAATACAAACGGTAGACGGCGCTATAAACATATATGAGGAGAAGGTGACTGGTATGCCGCAAGTGGTAATAAAATACAACCGGGACGCTATGGCTAAATTCGGACTTAATGTATCGGATGTGAACCGGGTAGTAAACGCCGCATTTGCAGGACAAACAGCAGGACAGGTGTATGAGGGAGAAAAAAGATTTGACCTTGTAGTGCGCCTTGACGGCGAATCGCGCAAAAATCTTGCCGATATTCAGAACCTGCTAATAGAAACCAACGCTGGCGACCAGATACCTCTGTCGTTGGTGGCGGGCGTTACAGAAATAAACGGCGTAAACCAAATACAGCGCGAAAATACCCGTAGAAGGATTATTGTAGGCTTTAACATTACAGGTCGCGATGTTAAAACTATAGTAGATGAACTACAGGCAAAAGTGAACAAAAGCCTTCATTTGTCTCGGGAGTACAACATTGTTTATGGAGGTTCGTTTGAGAATATGACCGCAGCAAAAGAACGACTGACCATTGTAGTGCCCATAGCATTGCTACTCATATTTATGCTGCTATACTTTGCCTTCAGTTCTGTAAAGCAAGGCTTGCTGATATATACCGCCATACCGCTATCGGCTATTGGCGGAATAGTGGGCTTGTGGATGCGCGACATGCCATTCAGTATTTCCGCCGGCGTAGGCTTTATTGCGCTGTTTGGCGTAGCCGTGCTAAACGGTATCCTACTGGTATCAGAATTCAACAGGCTTAAGGCAGAGGGCTGGACAGATGTAAAACGAATTGTAATGCATGCTACAAAATCTAAGTTGCGCGCTGTTATGATGACGGCATTAGTTCCATCGCTCGGGTTTATACCCATGGCTATTAGTACCGGCGCGGGCGGCGAAGTGCAAAAACCATTGGCCACTGTGGTGATTGGCGGCCTTATAGTGTCTACCCTACTCACCTTGTTTGTCTTACCCGTGCTTTATATTGTTTTTGAAAAAGGATTTAAGTACTTCAACCCAAAGACAAAGGGAATCGCGGCGCTTGTTGTGTTAGCATTGGGAGGATTCCAAGTTTCGGCACAACCAAAAATTTCGCTACAGGCGGCTATAGATAGCGCCATGGCAAATAATATTTCGCTACGCGCTGCAAAAGCAGAAACTGCTTATTTCAGCGCTTTAAAGAAAAGCGGTACAGATATTGACAAAACAGAATTCGCACTGGAATATGGCAGATTCAATAGCATTGCCACGGATAACAAATTCTCTGTAGCTCAAACCATTCAGTTCCCGACAGTGTATAAACGCCAAAATGCAATAAACCGGATAAACACTGCTATTAGCGAGACCAACGAGCAACTAAGAGCGCTTGAAATAAAAACAAAGGTGAAACAAGCCTACTACCAACTCGTGTCGCTGCACAATAAGGGCAGACTACTTATAGAAGCAGATAGTATTTACGCCGGTTTTCAGGAAAAAAGCAAACTACGTTTTGATGCAGGCGATATCGACGCAATGCAACTGGCCACCCTGGAAAACCAGCGACTACAAATAAGCAACCAATTACAATTGCTTCGTTCGGACTATGAAATACTGCTCAACCAGTTCCGGTTACTACTTAACACAGCTGTTACTTACGAACCTTCAGACACTGCGTCAATCTACAATTTTTCTCCGCTGAACACATCTAACAACCTGAAAAAGAGCTATTTAGTACAGCAATATACTCAGCGAGTTCAGCAGGCTGAAATGCAGAAAAAGCTCGAGAACAGTAAACTTTTGCCAACTATCAACGCTGGTTACAACAATATGTCTATTATAGGCTGGCAAGCTACCGGAATAGGCAAAGAACGATATTTTGGGCCCAGCGAACGGTTTACATCGATAAATCTGGGTTTAGGAATTCCAATATTTTATGGAGCTCAGCGCGCACGGATCAACGCAGCAGATAAATTACAACAACAAAAAGCAGCTGAACTTGCGGTAGTGGAACAACAGCTAACTACCGACCTAAAAAATGCCATAAGCATGTATAGTAAGCGCAAAGAAATAGTAGCTCAGTTTGAAAACAAACTGATTCCTAACGCCAGAACAGTAATGACAACAGCCGACCAAAAACTACAAGCCGGCGAAATCGCCTACCTCGACTGGACAATACTTGTGAATCAGGCAATGCAAACAATGGGCGACTATTATAACATAGTTGTACAGATGAATGAAGCGGCGTTCGAAATAGAAAGACTAACCAACAACTAAAAACAACAACAATGAAACTGATACAGATAATCATAATCACAGCTTTAGCGATTACACTGACAGCGTGCAACGCTAACAAAAAAGAAAATACCGATACCCAAAATAGTAGCGCTGCAAAAGTTGCGGCTGATGTTGCGACACTAACGCCCGAACAGGCAAAAAATGCAAATCTGGATTTGGGTAGGCCGGAAAAAAGGACAGTTCATAAAACGCTTAAAGTGAGCGGCATTCTGGAAGTGCCGCCACAAAACATGATATCGGTTAGCATACCGCTGGGCGGCTATCTGAAAAAAACAGCGCTACTACCCGGTTTGCATGTACATAAAGGCGATATTTTGGCCACTCTGGAGGATCAGCAGTACATACAGTTACAACAAGACTACCTAACGGCAAAAGCAAAACTGAACTACTACAAGGCCGAATATGAACGTCAGCAGAAACTGAACGAAACCAAGGCTGCAAGCGACAAGGTATACCAACAAGCGCTCAGCGATTACGAGAGTGAAAAAACACTGCTCCGCGCTACAGGCGAAAAGCTGCTACTGATAGGCATAAATCCGGCTACGCTTACAGACAACAATATTTCAAGAAGTGTCAATATCTACGCTCCTATCAATGGTAATGTAGCCAAGGTAAATGTGAATATCGGTAAATACGTAAATCCGACAGATGTACTTTTTGAATTGGTGAACCCTGACGACCTGCACCTGACCCTGACTGTAATGGAAAACGACGCCGCCAACCTGCATAGCGAGCAAAAAGTGGTGTGCTATGCTAATAATAAACCAGATACAAAATACGATGCCGAAATACACGTTATCAACCCCAGCATAGGTAAAGACCGCGCGACAGAAGTGCACTGCCACCTGCTAAAATATGGCAAGGAACTGCTGCCAGGCATGTTTATGAACGCCGAAATAGATATGCAAAGCGCAACTGTAAACAGCCTGCCCGAAGACGCGGTGGTAAAGTGGAACAACGAACCCTATGTGTTTTACGAAATAGCGACTAACAAGTATAAGTTACTCAAAATAGAAACCGGTTATGCAAGCGATGGCTTCATAGAGATAAAAACAACGCTACCCGATGCAAAAATCGTAATAAAAAATGCCTACACACTCCTTACAAAAATGATGAACAGCGCTGAAGAATAGACAGCAACTCAATTAACCTGATTCCGGTGGATGCAAAACAATGCTTCACCGGAATCTTTGCTTGTATAGTTGCTCACAATACCAAAAAAACACCCTCTTTTCCTGATTTGTGCGAATTGATTTATATATTCGCCTTTTGATTTACAAATGAAACAAAATTAATATGCAAGAAAGCATTGAAGCTATTAAAATTGGAGCTGGCATATTAAACTATAATGACTGTTACGAAGTTTTGGTGAATAACAGACCGGTGGAATTGGATTCCGCTGCCTTAGCCAAAGTATATGAGAGTTACTATTTTTTAAAGGAGTTCATAAAAGATAAGCTGATATACGGTATTAATACTGGCTTTGGCCCAATGGCGCAATACCGCATCAGCGCCAACGACCAGAAGCAACTACAGTACAATCTTATCCGCAGCCATTGTTCGGGTAGCGGCGCTGCAATTGCTGTTATCAATGTGAAAGCGCTGATGCTGGCACGGCTTAACACCCTGATGCGTGGATATTCCGGCATTCATCCCGATGCTGTTTTATTACTTACATCATTGATCAACCGCGATATTTGCCCGGTTATATACGAGCATGGCGGTCTTGGCGCAAGCGGAGACCTTGTGCAACTGGCGCATCTGGCGCTTACGCTGATAGGCGAAGGCGAAGTGCACTACATGGGCTCAATACTACCTACTGCCGAGGTTTTTGAATTGGAACAATTAAAACCGCTTGAGGTGCATATTCGCGAGGGATTATCGCTTATGAATGGCACTTCGGCAATGTGCGGTATTGGCTTAATCAACCTAATACACGCTAAAAACCTGCTTAAACTCGCTACTGCAAGTTCGTGCATGATTGTAGAACTGGTAGAATCGTACGACGACCATTTTTCAACAGAACTAAATTCTGTAAAGCTGCATACCGGACAAAATACAGTGGCCGCTACTATGCAGCATTTTCTTGCCGACAGTAAACTGGTAAAGAAACGCGAAAAACACCTTTACGAAGCGCCAGTAATAGATAACATACTTAAAGAAAAAGTACAAGAGTATTACTCCATAAGGTGTGTGCCACAAATATTAGGCCCGGTAGCCGACACAATTGCCTATGCCGAACAGGTGATTGTAAATGAGATTAACTCGGTAAGCGACAACCCAATCATCGACTACGCTAACAAAAACGTATTTCATGGCGGTAATTTTCATGGCGACTATGCTGCATTGGAGATGGACAAACTAAAAATAGCGATTACTAAACTATCTATGCTCTGCGAACGCCAGTTGAACTTTATGCTAAATGACAAATTGAACGGAAAGTTTCCTCCATTTGTCAATCTGGGCACACTGGGCTTAAATTTAGGCATGCAGGGGGTTCAATTCACCGCTACATCTACTACTGCCGAAAATCAAACGCTCTCCTTCCCGATGTATGTGCATAGCATACCCAGCAACAACGACAATCAGGACATAGTGAGTATGGGCGCTAATGCTGCAATGATAGCGCAAAAGGTAATATTCAATACTTATGAAGTTCTGGCTATAGAATTGCTTACAATTGCACAGGCGATTGACTATGTAGCCGCGCAGGAAAAAATATCGAAAAATGCGCTGGCATATTATCGTCAGTTACGCGCTATAGCGCCCGTTTTTGAACAAGACGCAATAAAATACAAAACGATACTTAGTATTGTAAACCACTTGAAAAAACTGGCGTAAACAATATCGCCTACGGACGCAAACATTAGAAAAAATATAACAAAATTGGTTGGCAGTTTATTATAAATTTGAACAGCTAAAATGCAATAGAAACTAAACCAACAATTTAAACATAAAACAAGATCAAGCTTATGAAATCAGTTACCTTAAAGTTTGCAGTTTTTTTAACGCTGTTACCTGTTTTATCGCAAGCACAAGAAGAGAACTACAAATACATTTTCAAACCTTCCTGCAATTGCATTATCAGTAAAGATAATCCTGCCGGTATTGAACTGGTGAGCATTTTCCCATACGTGTCTGATCCGGATGTGCATGAACATGGCACAGGATTTTATAACAAAGTAGGCGACAAACGTGTAGACACTTTTAATGTAACCACTTTCTTGAATCCAAAGTTTAGTTGTCAGCCCTGCATGGCTGGATTAGAAACCGGTAAAAAATATGTGTTTTATTTCAATGGTAAGCCGGGTATGGAACAACCTGCTGTAATGCTTTATAAAGATGCAAAGGGTGTAATAAAAGAAGAAAAACCGAGAAAAGAAGACTAATACATTATCATACGGAACAACAATCCCCATCAAACAATCAAATTTGATGGGGATACTTATTTTATTGAAAACCAGCGCATTAAACTGCAATTCCCATAAGCATCGTCAACTATTTTCGTTTAGATTTTTCCCAAACAGAACTTTGTTGTTTCAAAAAATACCGGCGTATACCTGCAGCTACTGCATAGTTCATCATACAGAAGTAATAAGGTATGAACAATGCTTTAACCCGCACAGCCCGCTTTTCTAACACCCAGCCAAGCAATGCAGATCCGTAAAATAGTACTTGCAACACAAGCAATAACACATACAGAGGGCCATAGCCTTGTGTAACCATTACAATATTGAGCAGCAAGACTAACACCATCAAAAAAGGCGTCACCGTCCAACGGAGTACCCGGTGACTTATGTACTGAAAACTAAGGGCAAAATTATGAAATGGATTGAGCGCCTGGCCTAACCGAACAATAGACTGAATGCCGCCTGCCGCTATTCTTATCTTGCGTTTAAGTTCCTCCCCTATATTCTCCGATCCGGTCTCTGTAGCGTAGGCTTTGGCTTCGTAAATAATACGGAAGCCTTTTTGCGCTATGAGCATAGATATCATAAAATCATCGAGGATGGTGTCTGGCGGCACATGCTCAAACAAGCTTGTTCTCACACTAAACAGTTCGCCGGCTGCGCCTACCACAGTATACAATTCCGAATCCCAGGTCTTCAACTTCGATTCATATTTCCAGTAGAAGCCCTCGCCCGCAGTGGCATCCGCTACTGCATCTATCGCTACCCTTTTTTCTCCAGATACAGCGCCTACCTTAGGGTCATGATAATGGCGGCAAATCATGGTTAACGCCTCTTTGTTGAGCATTGTGTTAGCGTCGGTGAAAATCACTATTTCACTGTCTACTTCTGCCATCGCACGGTCTATCGCAGCTATCTTACCTCTTCTTTCAGGCCTATGCATGAGCTTTATTTGCGGGAATCGGCCAATAATCTCAGGCGTACGATCGTTCGAACCGTCTGTTACAAACAGGTATTTAATTTTATCTTGAGGATAAGTTAGCGAGAGCGAATTACGAATTTTGTCTTCTATACATGCCTCTTCGTTGTATGCCGATACAATCAATGTAAGCGTTGGCCAATTGCCCCCATTGTCAGGTATAGGTCTTCTGCCCTTAAGTAGTATGCGCAGCCTTACCAGTGCAAACAAGAAAATACCGTACCCGAAAAAAGCATAGAAAACTATGAAAATGCTTACCCAAAATGCTAATACCATACACAATAATTTTATCAATATCCGAGATAAGCGCTGTTTATTCCGTTTGTAATATTCCAAAGAACGGCCCTTAATAGCGTTTTTATACCGCCCAGTCGCTTCTCTTTTATATAGCCTATTATATTTCTGGGTACCACAACCAACATAAAATAAACATAAAATACAACCCTATGTTTTAAGTCGGCATTTCGTCTGATAAACAAGATGCGGTTACGGTTCATAAAATACTCTTTCAGCATACTGCGAGCGCCCACGCTAACAGACTCTTTATGGTAAATGAGCGCTTGCATGTTTACCCATATTTCAAAACCTGCTTTTTTTATTTGCTCGCACCAGTCCATCTCCTCATAATACAGGTAGTAAATCTCCGTCATCATACCTGCTTTTGCAATAGCTTCTTTACGCACCATCATTGCTGCTCCATGCGGATATGCCGTGGGGCCGGTTGTGCTGTCATACTGCCCCTTATCTACTTCGTATTGCCCCAGACATTTGTTTCTGGCAGTAAAATAGTTCATCGCTGTAAAACCAACGTATTGCAATACATCCGGCTTATCGAAATACCTGATTTTCGGACAAACCATGCCCACATTGGGATGCTCATCCAGCGTACTTACCAATGTATTTATTAGTCCAGGAGTAAACTCGGTATCATTGTTTACCAGAAACAAATAATCGCCGGTAGCCTCTCTAACAGCCAGATTATTACCGCCTGCAAAACCCAGATTTACATCGCTGCCAATAAACTGCACCTGTGGGTATTTATTACGCCATTCGGCTACTGGGTTATCAGAACTTGCATTGTCAACTACAAAAATCTCCACATTGCTATACGTATTAGTTGCAAATACGGACTCCAGCATCAGCTCAGTTATTCGCTTTTGGTTAAAATTGACAGTAATGATGGACACTTTTTTCATTTCACGCTATTTACCTTCAGCTCTAAGGCAAAAATACCTTTTGCCGCAAATTACTACTATGTTTTTCAATATTTATGCGTGGCAGATTGTTTTTGCCGTTAAATCAGCAATTACCATCCCCGTATTAATTATCAGCGTTTTACAATTTGCGCTTGCATTGTATAGAAAAATCTTCATTAACAATCATTTAAATTAAATATAATGTATTGTCACGTCAATGTAAACATTGACGGCAAACCTATCCAAAATCAACTGTGTTGTTAACAATTTTGAATATTTTGTGCCGCTTCAACCAACCTCCTTGTGACTAAATTTAAAACTCTTATAATATCTTATGTCGATTGGGATTCTTTAATAGAGATTCCGCAGCTTTTAAAAAACGGAGGTAGCGGCGTAGATGTATTTTGCACTGCTAACTCGTGGGTGATACAAAACCGAGCCTACGACAAGTGGATAGAAGGGCCTAAAGACGAGCAAGAATTTTTAGCGGCATTATTCCGCTACTTAGCAACAAACGGAGGCGATTATAACTGGATTATTCCAGGTGATGATGTAATCAACAGGCTGCTAAATGAGCAAATAACTGATGAGGTAGATTTTTATAAAATAATGCCTCTTACTAAAATTGAAAACCGCGCGCTTTTAGGGTCAAAAGCCGGATTTTCGACGCTCTGCCAAAAATACAATATCGCTACGCCAAAATATTTAATATACGATTCCAAGCTAACAGTTAAGGATATTGAATCGTACATGGGTTATCCCTTTCTCATGAAGTTAGATAAAAGCGAGGGTGGGTTCGGAGTTTTTCTATGCGAGAACAATATTGATTTCACAAAATGCATGCAAGCAATTGCCAATCCTGCAAACCTTGTACTCCAGCAATATATAAATGGCTACGACATCAATACTGAAGCGCTTTATAAGAATGGCGAGCTAATTTGCTACAGCTATTCGCGGACGCTGAAAATTATGGGGAAATTTGGGGTTAGTACACAACGCCTGTTTTACCAGAATACTGAAATTGAAGCTGAATTACGTAAAATCGGTTCCAACTTTGGCGTTAGCGGGTTCGCAAACATAGTTTTTATGTACTGTGAATCGGAAAAAAAGCACTACCTAATTGAGGTTGATGTAAGACCGAACGCCTGGATGAACTACGGTCGGTTTATGGGTAACGACTTTTCGAAAGGTGTAGCTAAAATAGTAGCCGGAGAACTATCGCTCATAAAGCCTTCACATGAATATGAAAACAAACAAATGAGGATCAGCCTTTATAAAAAGGATGTGTATCGCTGCATTTTAGAAAAAGACTTTTGGGGGATATGTGCGTGGATTTTCAACAAGGATGGAAGATGGCGTTTTGTACCTTGGTACGATGGCAAACTTTTGTTAGCATGTACAAAGTATCTCTTCAAAAACCTATACGATTTTACAATAAGTAAAATAAAAAGAACACTG